>JALOTT010000412.1 GCA_025457745.1 Verrucomicrobiota bacterium | reverse complement strand
TGACCTTGCCGGCCTTGCTCCGGCAGGCCGGATATCGCACCGCCCTCATTGGCAAGTGGCATCTGGGTTACGACCTCAAGTTCCACCCCATGAACTATGGCTTTGATGAATTCCGCGGCTTCATGGGTGGTAACGTGGATTACCACACGCACGTCGCGGGCTACGGCTTGAAGCAACTCGATTGGTGGAACAACCGCGAAATCAAAAACGAGGAAGGCTACACCACGGACCTGCTCACCAAGTATGCTACCGATTTCATTGGGCGGAACAAAGACAAGCCTTTCTTCCTCTACCTGTCTCACGCCGCACCGCACGACCCTTGGCAAGGACGAGATGCCAGCAAGAAGAACTCTCCGGCGGCCACTTACAAGAAAATGATCGAAATTCTGGATGAGTCGGTTGGGGCGATCACCGACTCGTTGCGCAGATATGGTCTGGAGAGGAACACGCTGCTGATTTTCTGTTCAGATAACGGCGCCGCTCCGCCGCCCGGAATCTCCGCGAATGGTCCCTTGCAAGGACAAAAAGGGAGCATGAACGAGGGAGGCCACCGAGTGCCGTTCATCGCTTCATGGTCCGGCGTGATCGCCGCTGGAGCAACCAATAACGAAACGGTGATGACCATGGATTTGTTTCCGACGTTCGCGAAGCTTGCCGGGGCAACGCCCCCTCGAGGTCACCACCTTGATGGCATCAATATCATGCCGCTCTTGAAGGGCGACCCGAAGAAAGTTGATCGCAGTCTGCATTGGCTCTCCGGGGATTCCTGGGCGGCTCGCAAGGGGCCATGGAAGTTGATCGGAAAGGGCGAGAATTCTCAAACCCTCGTGAATTTGGAGAATGACATTGCGGAGAAGAACAACCTCCTCAACGTAAAGCCTGAGCTGGGCGAGGAACTGATGAAACTTCACCGGCAATGGATCGAGTCGGTGGGCAGTCAATAGCGATCAATAACTTTCTCCCCAGACGAAATCCCAAACCAATCAAGTCTCGCGAGTATCAAACCATTTTACATGAACTCCAGATATCACAGACCGCTCCTCCTCGCGGCGGTAGTTCTACTGCCCGCGACGCTTTTCGCCGCTACCGAGATTCATGTCGCCCCGACTGGGAATGACGCGAACCCCGGCACCCAGGCGCAGCCGATGGCGACGCCGCAAGGCGCGCAGGCCCGGGTCCGGTCGCTGATTCAGGCCGGTCTGAGTAACGCGGTGGACGTGATCTTCGCCGCCGGAACTTACAACATGGCTGCGCCGCTGGAATTGCGACCGGAGGATTCCGGCACCGCGGCGTTCCCGATCACGTGGAAGGCGGCGACCAGTGTCACCGTGGTTCTGAGTGGTGGCAGGCGGATCACGGGGACGTGGACGAACGGCGGCGGCGGCATCTGGCACACCGACCTGGCCGGTGTGGGGCTGGGCACCAACCAATGGAACTTTCGTCAGTTGTTTGTCAACGGCCAGCGCGCGGTCCGCGCCCGCTATCCCAACGTCACCCAGCCCAACCCGTTTCTGTATGCCACCGGTGGGGGCTTTGACCATGCAATCATCAACTCTAACTTGGTTAAATCGAGTTGGGGCACCGCCGCTGACGCGCAGATCAACATGGTTCCCCAATCCCGGTTTTTCAATCAATGGAACACCGTCACCGGCGTCAACACGAACACCGGACGGATTGATATCGCCGACAGCGAGCGGCACCGCCTGATTGACAGCGGGAGTTGGTTCTGGATCGAAGGCGTGCAAGCCGAACTGGACGAGCCCAACGAGTGGTTTCTGAATCCCGCCACCGGACGGCTTTACTATATGCCGCCGCCCGGGGTGAATCCGAACACGATGACAATTGTGGCCCCCGTGCTGAACCGCATCATCAACGTGCGGGGCGACGTCAACGCCGGCACGCACGTCGAGCACGTGCATTTCGCCGGGCTGGAGTTCCGTTACACCACCTTCACACTCGGCCAGATCGAAGCGCGCGTGGACACCGATACCACCATCATGTTTGAGAACACGAGCGACAGTTCGGTGAAGAACTGCCGGTTTGTGAACATCGGGGGCTACGCCTTGTGGTTGCATTTGGACAGTCAGCGGAATGTTTTCGATCAGAACACGGTGCGCTACTCCGGTGGCGGCGGGGTGCTGCTGACCGGCGCCCGTCTCGGTTACATGGACGAGAGCAAGGTTTACACCCCGGGCGCGGCGGCGGCCAAGGTGGCCCCGATCCTCAACAAAATCACGCGCAACACCGTCGAGCACTGCGGCAAGATCCGTTACTACGGCGGCGGGGTGCATCTGGACTCGCGTCCGTTCAGCATGACCATGTCGCCGGGGAACTACATTGCCCATAACCATTTCAACGACCTTTCGCGCAACGGCGTCTTCGCCTTCCGCAACCAGGGTGGCAACGTGATCGAATACAACCGCATCCACAACTGCATGCAGACCACCATTGACGGCGCGGCGATCCACTTCGCCACCATGAACACCATCAACGCGCCCAACTACATCCTCAACAACTGGCTCTACGACATCTGGGGCTACCGCCAAGAGCCCGGTGGCAATCCGGTTCGCGGGCTGGGCAACGGTGTGTTTCTCGATTGGGAAAGCAGCAACACCACTGTGAAGGACAACTGGATCTATAACTCGGTCAGTGGCGCGGTGAAGGTCATCTGGAAGGGGAACCGGAATATCGTGAACACGGGGAACATTTCCTCCAACACCGTGATCACGCCGCCGTTCGTGGCGGAGGTGGGGCCGGCTGGCACGGCGACCAACGGCATTGATCTGACCGGCAACAAGTTTACGGGCAGCATCATTCATTACACGGATGTCACCCACTTCGCCAGCACCGGCACGTGGGCGGAGGATACGGCCGTTGGCATTGTCAACCTCTTTGAGTTCGACTTTCTGACGGGCACGGTGGCGGTGCCCTCGGCGGCGGTTTACACGCTGCCGATCACCGAGGACGGCACGTATGAGATCTCGCTGCTCTACAAGCCCGGAGCCGATCGCGCCTCGAATGTGCCTATCGCCATCAAGCATGCCCAAGGCAAAGCCGACCTCACGTGGAACATGCAGCAAGGCTCCTCGCACGGCTTCGCGGTTCCGATTGCAACCTATCGCTTCAAGGCGGCAGAAAAGAGCACGGTGACCCTGTCCACCACCGGTGCGAACGGCAAGGTCATCGCCGATTCCGTGGCCTTCGTAAAGGTCGGCGACCACGTCGCCACTGGACCTGCGGATCAATCGAAAGACAAAGCGCCGCCCGCAACTGCTCTCAAAGGCATCTTGATTGATGAACGGGATGCCGAAAGGGTGGGTGACTGGGAGGAGGGCAACACGAATCCCGTCATCCCGCCGGGCTATCTCCACGATCAAGCCGAGGAGAAAGGGAAAAAGTCGCTGACCTTCAAGGTCAGGGTGAAGTCGCCCGGGAACTACACGATTAAACTCCTCTATCCCGCGCATCCCAATCGCTCTACCAACACCCCGGTCCGCGTAACGGTTGAAGGTCAAACCCAGGAATTCAAGGTCAACCAGCGGCAGAGTGATGGCGCCGGCTTTGTGCTGGGGAAGTTTTTTCTTAACGAGTCCGCCACCGTCGTGGTCGCCACCCAGAATACCAGTGGCTATGTGGTGGTGGATGGGCTGCAGTTGATCGCCCAGTAGATTCTCAGATGGGATGGCAGTGAGGGCGATGGGATTTTTCCCGGAAATT
Source organism: Verrucomicrobiota bacterium (assembly GCA_025457745.1). Lineage (GTDB taxonomy): Bacteria > Verrucomicrobiota > Verrucomicrobiia > Limisphaerales > JADLHS01 > JALOTT01. The sequence goes on along the minus strand of JALOTT010000412.1, from coordinate 33 downwards.
GAAAAGTAAGTTATGAAAACGTATTTACTGCCC
>JALOTT010000411.1 GCA_025457745.1 Verrucomicrobiota bacterium | reverse complement strand
CGCGGCGTGCGCGGAAACGCCCGTGCCGAAACATGCCGTGGTGGAAATGATCGCCAGAAGCCCGCAAGCGAGTCCGCACCGGATTGAGCGTTTGTGCGCCATAATCTTTCTGAACGATGGCTGTCGTAACCGGGTTGGGCCGGGAGAAGCAAGACATATTTCCGGCGAAACAACTTTGGGGGGACGTTACAGCACTGCCAAAACCTCTTCCGCATGTTGATCCGGCTTCACCTTGGGCCAAATCTTCTTGATCCGGCCGTCCGGGCCGATGAGGAAGGTGATCCGGTTCGTGCCCATGTATTTCCGGCCCATGAAACTTTTCTGTGCCCACACGCCGTAGGCTTGAACGATCTTCTTGTCCTCGTCCGCCAGCAGCGTGAACGGCAGTTTGTATTTCGCCACAAACTTGTCGTGCGCCTTTACGGGGTCAACGCTCACGCCCAAGACCACCGCGCCTTTCTTCCGAAACTCTGCGAAATGATCGCGAAACGCGCACGCTTCCTTTGTGCAACCCGGCGTGTCGTCTCTCGGATAAAAATAGAGAATGACGTGCCTGCCTTTGAAATCAGCAAGCGAGACATTGCCGCCGCTGTTGGTCGCAGCCGAAAACGCCGGCGCGAGGTCGCCTTCCTTGAGTTTCAGTTCGATTTCTTTGGCCATAATTGTAAACCACGAATGGGATTTTCAGGTGGGGCGCGCCACTCCGTGCGCGCCGCTCGTTCGATGTCAGGCCACGGCGCGCACGGAGTGCCGCGCCCTACCCGCAATCTTCCATTTGGTTCCCTTCGTGTTCATTCGTGGTTGCTACTATTTCGACGGCGGCTCGCTGGCCAGGCTTTTCGGGCTTGAGCTTAGTTGCCGCACGCCATCATAGACGTAGAGCAGGCCGGAAACGCCCGTGCAAATCGCAGCACCCATCGCCACATACAGAAACCACCGCGCATCCCATCCCGCGTCCCATCTCAACAAGAGCCAGAGCACGGAAACCATTTGGAGCACCGTGGCGATTTTGCCGACCATGCGCGGCCGCACTTTGACTTTTCCCACCGTCATATGAACCACCACCATGCCAATCAAGATCAACAGGTCGCGCCCGATGATCGTGCCGGTGAGCCACAGTGGAATCTGGCCGAGCAGCGGCCCGTGATCGAAACTCAACAACACCACGCCGGACACCAGCAGGAGTTTGTCCGCCAGCGGATCGAGGATCGCGCCCAATTCGCTGTATTGGTTGTAGTGGCGCGCGATGTAGCCGTCCACGCCATCGCAGATCGCCGCGACCGCGAACGTCAGCAACGCCGTCAGCCGATACGCCTCGTTCCCGGTCTTCCCGTAGTAAAGCACCGCGACGACAAAAAACGGCGTGAGCAGCATCCGCAGGATGGTGACTTTGTTGGCGGTTGTCATGACTGACTAAAGGGAATGGTGACAGGTGACAGGTGACAAGACAAAACTCGCCTGCCGCACGCCCGCACATCATGTCACCTGCCACCTCTCATTTGTCACGTTTCCTGAAAACAAACCACCAAAACCAAACCGTCCCCAGCGCGCCGCAAACGGCCGCGCCGATGAAATTCGCCTGCGGACTGATGCGCCACAGCCACGCGCCAAGGAAAGAGCCGGTCGTCACCACGCAATCGCGGATCAAATAATATGCGCCGTAGGTTCGCGCCCGCAATTCCGGCGCGGCCTCGCCAATGATGAGTGCCTTGCGCGCAGGCTCGCCGAATTCCTTCAACCCGCGCACGACAAAGGCCAACGCCAACCAGCCAAAGCTCGTCGCCCAGATCAACGACACCGGAAACAGCGTGAAGAACACAAACGTCGCCAGCACGAAAGGCCGCCGTCCGTATTTGTCCGCGAGGTGGGCGACTGGAATGTAGCAAACCATCGCCGTGACCATCTCGAACGCAACGAGGCAGCCGAATTGCTGCGCGCTCAGTCCACCGTGGTCAATCGCCCACAGGATGACGAACGCATACGGAATCCGTTCGCAGAAGCGGATGAGAATGTCGCTCACCAGCAATTCGCGCAGGGCGGGACTGAAGGATTTGACTACGGTGAAAACGTTTGTCGGCTGGTAGGGCGCGTCAGTCCTCTGCGCGCCGCCCGTTCCAACATCACGCCCCGGCGCGCAAGGAGTGACGCGCCCTACCTCCGGCTCAAGCATGAACCACTGAAACACGATTGTCAGCGCACTCAGCCCGATGCAAAGCCCCAGCGCGTATTTCACGCCGTCAGCCCAGCCGAATCGCGTGACCAGCCAGCCGCCAACGAGCGGACCCACCATCATCGGCACGCGGCGCACCAGCGATTGCACGCCGATGCCCATGGTGTACTGGTGTCGTTGCAACGAAGTGGCCACGACCGAAAACGTGGTTGGCAACGACAACGCGCTCCACGCCAGAAACAGAAACGAACCAAGCAAGAGCGCAATCCAATGTTGCCAGAGCAAGACGACCGCGTAGCCACCGAGTGACAGCGCGTTGAACACCAGCAACGACCGGCGTTGTCCCCAGCGATCTGTCATCCAACCGCCTGGATAGGCATAGACCGCGCCGAGCAAAGTTTGCAGCGCGTCGAACAGGCCGATGGTGAACACGCCCGCGCCAAGCGTTTGGAGATACTTGGGCGCAAAACCAAGCCATAGCTTTTCGCCTGTGCCGGCCAGCACCAGCGCCACCAAGAGCAGCGAGGTGTTTCGCCGCAGCGCCAGGAAGTCCGCGAGCGTGCGCCAAGGGTTCATTTGAATCTGGCAGGGACGCGTTCCACCGCGTCACCCTCTTTGGCCGAAAAGTCTGGGACGAAGTGGAATTTGTCCCTGCCAATTTTAGTTTCCCAAACGCGCATGATTCATTTATATCCGATGGCGCATGAAAGACAACGAGTCTGCAAAACCCTTGGTTGCCATCCTTATGGGCAGTGACTCTGACTGGCCCACGATGAAAGCCGCCGCCGAGGCGCTGGATGAATTCGGCATCGTCTCCGAAGCGAAGGTGATTTCTGCCCACCGCACGCCGCGCGACCTCGAACAATACGTGAGCGGTGCCCGCGAACGCGGGTTGCGCGTTCTCATTTGTGGCGCGGGTGGCGCGGCGCATTTGCCGGGCGTGACGGCGGCGTTCACCACATTGCCGGTCATCGGCGTTCCGATTCGGGGCAAGGCATTGGACGGGATGGATTCGTTGCTCTCCATCGTGCAAATGCCGCCGGGCGTGCCGGTGGCCACCGTGGGCATCAACGCGGCCAGGAACGCGGGTTTGCTCGCAGCCCAAATCCTCGGCGTGGGTGACGACGCCATGCAGAAGAAGCTCGACCAGTTCAAGCTCAAGCTCGCGGAAGAATCCCGCGCGAAGAATCGCACCCTTCAACCCTGACCCACGTCGTGTGTTCACGCCCCGGCCAGCAGCCGGATGAGCGTCGCGCGCGCGGTGGCGGGATGTTTATCCCGCGCCATTTCTTCCGGCATCGTTTCCAACGCCCGGACCGACCGCTTCGCTTCTATCGCGTCAGTCTTTTCGCAGGCCACCGCCAGGCTCGCCGAGGCCAGCGTGGGTTTCCTGATCCACGCGCCGGAGAACGTGAAGCAACAATTCCCTCAATTCAAACCCGTGGAATCCCACGCGGAGTTGTTGAAGGAAATCAAAAATGCGATGGCGGGTTGAAGGCGCAACTTCCGCCTTTGCTCGGACGTGCTCGCTGGCCGTAACGGACGCGGTTTTTTGTGGCTCGACATTCTTGGGATCGCGCAGTAGG
>JALOTT010000066.1 GCA_025457745.1 Verrucomicrobiota bacterium | reverse complement strand
GGTTGGATCCTTCCTGCCCCTTTTTGTTCAAAACATTCTCAAAAATCTTTCTGCGGCTAAGTCCGACAGTCTGCTAGGAAGAGTTGCAGAAAAGCCAGACTGAATCCGGCAAAGGCGTCGCCAAACTCCGCGCGCTCCCCGCGAATCAATTTCAACAGCAAAAAATACAGGCTGCCCATGCAGACGCCCGCGAGCAGGCCGACCGCGCCTTGGATCAGTCCGAGCACAAACGCGGCGCCCACGATGAGCCAGAAGTGTCGCGTCAACAGTCCCCAACTGCGCGCCACGCAGCTTCCGATCTCAATCCGATAATCGCGCGCCAAAATCCCGGCTGCGAGCGCGTCGGCATCCGGTTTCGGTCCGGATGCGCCGACAACGGGCGGCGGTGACTTTCCGGCGACGGCTTCTGCGAATTCGGGACAATCAGCGACGGCTTTCCATTCAGTCGCGCCTTCCGCGAGGATTCGGGTTTGCGCGTTGACACGATTTTCGGCGATCCACTGTTTTAATTGGTCCGCTGTGACGGGCCCGTATTCCTTTTTGTCTGCGCCAATGATGCGATACATGTAATGCCTTTCGTTGTGGTTGGCAGGCCGGCGCGCACTTCCTACGGCGCGATTGCGCCTCCAGTTAGTGCGAGAATCCCTTTAACGTCAAGCTTGGCGGGACTCCAAGGCTGGCTGCACGCGCGCTTCAACGCCCCGCCAACTCCCTCACCTTGGCCTCCGCCTTGCCGCTGTCAATCACTTGGGCCGCCAACTCCCAACCTTCGCTGATGGACCGCGCGCTTCCCGCCACGAACAGCGCCGCGCCCGCGTTCAGCAGCACCGCGTCGCGCTTCGGGCCGCGCTCCTCGCCGCGCAGAATGCGCCGGATGATCTCCGCGTTGACGGCGCGATCGCCGCCGCGCAGATCTGCCAGCGTGGCCGGTTGCAGGGGGAATTGTTCCGGCGCGAGTGTCGAGCAGGTTAACCCGCGCTCCTGGTAGAACTCGGCAATGGTGCTTTCCCCCAGCGTTGAGAGTTCGTCGAGCCAGGCGGGTTGCGGGTTGCGGGTTGCATCGAAGGCCGGGCGCGTCTCTCCGGGCGCGCCGGGCAGGGAACAACCCGCCGCCGCCGCGCACGGAGTGACGTGCCCCACCACGTTCCCGCAAACCACCATCCCCCGCCGCACGCCGAGCGATTGCAGCACGCGTGCGATCGGTTCGCACAATTCCGGTCGCGGTATGCCGATGAGTTGCGCAGTGGGCCAAGCCGGATTCAGCAGCGGGCCAAGGAAATTGAAAATCGTCCGCTGTCCGCGCGCAGCGCAAAGCTTGCGCGCCGGACCGATGTGTTTGAACGCGGGATGATAACTCGGCGCGAAGAAGAAGGCGAAGTTGTGTTCACGCAAAGACCGCGCCGCGTCTTCCGGCCCCAAATTAAAAGGGATGCCCAGCGCTTCCATCACATCCGCGCTGCCGACGGAAGAGGTCACGGCGCGGTTGCCGTGCTTGGCCACGGCCACGCCGGCGGCGGACGCGACGAGCGCCACGGTGGTCGAGATGTTGAAGGTGCTCAGGTGATCGCCACCGGTGCCGACCACGTCGAGAATTTCCCGCGACCCACGCCAGGCTGGGTCAATCGGCGGCTTCACGGCGCGCTCGCGGAGCTCACGGGTAAACGCGGCGATTTCTTCGCTCGTCTCGCCTTTGCGCGCGAGGTAGGTGAGAAAATCGGCCTTGGACGCAGTTGGGACGGCTTCGTTCACGAGGGCTTCCACCACTTCAGTCACTTGCGCCTCCGAGAGCGGGCGCAGAACGGCCAACTGGGGAATGAATTTTTCGAGCACGAGATGATTCTAAGAACGGAAATGCGCCGCACAAAGCTGAAAGTGGTGGCGCGGGCGTCCCGCTGGTGCCAGTCCTGCGGGCGCCTCGCCTGCAGTTTCACCAGCCGGGACGGCTGGTGGGAATTTAGCAGGCGGGTCGCCTGCCCCACTACTTGCAGCGTGGACACGCGCGGCCAGAATGGCGTATCTTATAGGCGGTCGCATTAGCAAATTTATGCCAAAAAATGGAAAACGTCGGCGGATGAAATACCTCGTGCTGCTGGCCGTGGTCGCGGGCGCCATCGCGGGCGGGTGGTTTTACTTTCACCGGCAGAAGCAGAACAAGACGCCGGAGTACCAGACTGTCACCGTTGCGCGCGGCGACCTCGCGCAGACCGTCACGGCCACCGGCCAGTTGAACCCGGTCCTCAACGTGCAGGTCGGCAGCCAGATTTCCGGGATCATCGAGAAGCTCAACGCGGATTTTAACTCGCTCGTCAAGGCCGGCGACATCATCGCCCAACTCGATCCGGCCACGTACCGGGCAAATGTGAGTTCGGCGGAAGGTGAACTGGCCAGCGCCAACGCATCGCTCGAACTGGCGCAAATCAACGCCCGGCGCGCGGCGGAGCTGCTCAAGGACAAACTCATTCCCCAATCGGAATACGACCAGTCCGTCGCCACGCTGCATCAGGCCGAGGCGCAGGTGAAGATTCGCACGGCGGCGCTGGAGCGCGCCCGGGTGGACCTCGGACGTTGTACGATTTACGCGCCGGTGGACGGCATCGTGATTGACCGCAAGGTGGACGTGGGCCAGACGGTGGCCGCGAGCCTGAGCGCTCCGGTTTTGTTCCTGATCGCCAACGACCTCGAGAAAATGCAGATTGACGCAAACGTGTCCGAGGCAGACGTGGGGGGCGTGGAGATCGGGCAGGATGTGGATTTCACGGTGGACGCGTTTCCGTATCGCACGTTTCATGGCAGCGTCATTCAAGTTCGCAACGCGCCGACCACGGTGCAAAACGTCGTAACCTACGACGCAGTCATCGAGGTCAGCAACGCTGATTTGAAATTGAAGCCCGGCATGACGGCTAATGTGTCCATCGTGGTCGCGCGGCGGGAAAACGTTTTGAAAATTCCTAACGCCGCGCTGCGTTTCCGTCCGCCGGAAAGCGCGCCGGGCGAGAAGCGCACGAACGCCGCTCCCTTGGTGATGGCCCAGGCGGCGGCGACCAACGCGGGCCGTGGCGGCGGCACTGCCAGCGGTCGCACTGGCGGTGGCGGCGGCGGCACCCGGAGCGGCAGGCCGCCCGGTGAGCGTCAGCCGTTGCGCACAATTCACTTGCTCGTCAACGCCGAAGCGGGAAAAGCCGCGGGCGGGGCGCCGGAATTGAAACCCGTGCGCGTGAAGCTCGGCATCAACGATGGCTTGGCGACCGAAGTGATCGAGGGCGTGGCGGAAGGCGATCAAATTGTCGTGGGCATGACGACGCCGAACCCCAGCGCCACCCCGGCGAGCAATCCGGCCAATCCGTTTGGCAGCGGATTCCCACGCCGTTAGCCGTCGCCCATGAAGGCCGTCATCCAATTGGAAGGAATCCACAAGACCTACGACACGGGCGAAGTGGCCGTGCGCGCCGTGCGCGGCGTATCGCTCGGAATTCGGCCGGGCGAATTTGTCGCCATCATGGGCGCGAGCGGCTCGGGCAAATCCACCTTGATGAACATCATCGGTTGTCTGGATCGCGCGACCGCGGGAAGCTTTCTGCTGGATGGGGTTGACGTTTCGGGTTTGAACCGCGACGAACTGGCGGACATCCGGAATCAGAAAATCGGTTTCGTCTTTCAGGGTTTCAATCTGCTGGCGCGCACGGCGGCGGTGGAAAATGTCGAGCTGCCCATGCTTTACCGGCGGGGCAATCTCACCGGTCACGACCGCCGGTCCCGGGCGGCGCAGGCTTTGGAAACCGTCGGGCTGGGCGATCGCGCGGACCATCTGCCGAGTCAGCTTTCCGGCGGACAACAACAGCGCGTGGCCATCGCCCGCGCGCTGGTGAACCAGCCCGCGCTGCTGCTCGCCGACGAACCGACCGGCAATCTCGACTCGCAAACGAGCATCGAGATCATGGGCGTTTTTCAAAAGCTCAATGACGCCGGCATCACCATCATCATGATTACGCATGAACTGGACATCGCGTCGTACGCCAAACGAACCGTGGTATTACGCGATGGATTGGTCGTGAGCGACGCGCCGGTGACGAAACGGCTGAACGCCGAACGCGAATTCAACCGGCTCAAGGTGGAGCAGCAAGCGGTGCAGTTGGCGTGAATGAAGAGTGAAGAATGAAGAATGAAGAAAAAGATTTGCTGCCGCGCACCAAAATGTTTGCGCGCCGCATCATCCGGCTTTATTGCGCGCTGGCCAAAAATGACACGGTGGCGCAGGTGTTGGGGAAGCAGGCTTTGCGTGCCGGCACTTCGGTCGGAGCGAATTATCGGGAGGCGAATCGCGCGCGATCAAAAGCCAAGTTTATTTCCAAGCTGGGCGATTGCCTAAAAGAAGCGGACGAAACTCTGTATTGGCTGGAGTTGATGATAGATGAAAACGTCGTCCCCAGCCGCCGGCTTACGCCGCTGGCGGAAGAGGCAAACGAGCTGGTGGCGATCTTTATCACGATCCTCAAACGCGCACGAGGCCACGAATGAGAACATTCTTCATTCTTCATTCTTCATTCTTCATTTTCCCATGAGGCTATTCGCCACCATCCGCCTCGCCCTCCGCGCCTTGCACCGGAACAAAATGCGCACCCTGCTGACGATGCTCGGCATCCTCATCGGCGTTGGCTCGGTCATTACGGCCGTCAGCATCACCACGGGCGCCCGTGTGCAGGTGGAGCAAAAGGTCGCCAGCCTCGGCCAGAACGTGGTCTCGGTTTTTTCCGGCAGCTTCACCGTCGGCGGTTCCCGCAGCGGTTGGGGTAACGCGCCCACGCTCACCCTCGAAGACGCCGAGGCCATCCGGAACGAAGTCGCCAACGTCGTCGCTGTCAGCCCCGAATTGCGCGACCGCCTGCAAGTCCAGGGCAACGGCCAGAACTGGCGCACGGCCGTCAACGGCGAAGGCCCGGACTATCCGCAAATCCGCAGTTGGGGCATCGCCAGCGGCGCCATGTTCACGGATCAGGACGTGCGCAGTGTCGCCAAGGTCGCCGTCATCGGCAAAACCGTGGCCGACCAGCTTTTTCAGGAACTGGATCCCGTGGGGCAAACCCTCCGCGTGCGGGAAATCCCCTTCAAGATCGTGGGCGTTTTGGAGGCAAAGGGTTTTAACCTGTTTGGCCAGGACCAGGACGACATCGTCGTCATCCCCTACTCCAGCCACATGCGCCGCGTTTCGCGCGCCACGTTCGTCAATTCCATCCTCGTGCAGGCCGCCAGCCCCGAGTCCATCAGCCCCATGCAACAGGCCATCACCGAACTGCTCACGAGCCGCCGCAACGGACGCGAACCGGACTTCACCGTGCGCACGCAGGTGGAACTGGCGCAGATGGCCACCGCCCAATCCAAGATCATGACCGTGCTGCTCGGGGCGATTGCCAGCGTCTCGCTCATCGTCGGCGGCATCGGCATCATGAACATCATGCTGGTGAGCGTGACGGAGCGGACGCGCGAGATCGGCATCCGCATGGCCGTGGGCGCGCGGGCGCGCGACATCCTGGTGCAGTTTTTGGTGGAGGCGGTCATGGTGGGCGCGGTCGGAGGTATGATCGGGATTGGTTTGGGGGTGGGCGCTCCCGAGTTGGTGAAACTCCTGGCGAGCGTTTGTACGGAGTTGAAGATTCCCGCCGAAACCCTGACGATGGTGGCCAGTTGGCCAACCCTCACCCCGCTGCCCATCATCATTATCGCATTTGTCTCCAGTGCGGGAATCGGAATCATCTCCGGTTTTTATCCGGCGTGGAAAGCGTCGAAGCTCGATCCAATTGAGGCGCTGCGGTATGAGTGAAATCAAAAGCGATGCCCGCTGAAGTTCTTCCCACCCACACGCCCGTACTGTTTGCCGCCGCCATTCAACGCGCAGCGGAACTCCTGCGCGCGGGCGAGGTGGTTGCGTTGCCCACCGAAACTGTTTACGGTCTCGCAGCCAACGCGCTGGACGCAGCCGCGGTCGCGCAAATCTACGAAGCCAAGGGGCGGCCCGCGCATAATCCCATCATCGTCCACGTCGCCAGCGTGGAAATGGCGCAACGCTGCGTGGCTGACTGGCCGGCGACGGCGGACAAATTGGCCGGGGCATTTTGGCCGGGACCGTTGACATTGGTTCTGCGCCGGGCCAAAGAGATTCCTGAGATCGTCACTGCCGGTGGGCCGACGGTGGGGGTTCGCTGGCCCAGCCATTCGTTCATTCAAGCCGTGATTCGCGATTGTGGTTTTCCGCTGGCCGCGCCAAGCGCAAATGTGTCCACCCGCCTGTCACCCACCAGTGCCGATCACGTCCATAAACAACTCGGCGAAAAAATCCGGCTCATCGTGGATGGCGGCCAGTCGCAGGTGGGCATCGAGTCCACGGTGGTTGACCTCACCACCGAACCGCCGACCGTGCTCCGGCCTGGCATGATTCACGAGGAGTCGCTGATCGCCGTGACCGGCGATCTCGTCAGCAGCCAGCGCAAAATGCGGCATGGCTGGGAAGCCCTCCGCAGTCCAGGCTTGATGGAGAAACATTACGCGCCGACCGCAAAGCTCGTCCTGTTGAACTGGCGGGACTCGACGGATTTGCGCCATCAACTCTCAACTCTCAACTCTCAACTCTCAACCTGCCACGTCGTCGCTCATACCAACATTCCCTCGGGTGAGAGTTTCGCGCGCGTGAGCGTGATTCCACACGATGCCGAGGCGTTCGCCCGCGCGATTTATGCCGAACTGCATCGCTGCGACGAGGCGGGCGCGGATTTGATCGTCGTGGAGGCTTTACCAGACGCACCGGAGTGGCGGGCGATTGCCGACCGGCTTCGCCGCGCCGCCGCTTGAGGCTGGGCGTTTTGAACTTTGAGCTTCGCCGCGACCCGTTCTAGCGTTGCCATTCTCCGTCGCGCGTCCTACGATTCGTCCACCCGGCAATGCGAGTTCGCCGGCCACAATGTCCGAATACAAAGTCAAATTCGAGGTCTTCGAAGGCCCGCTCGACTTGCTTCTTTACCTGATCAAGAAGGAAGAGGTGGACATTTACGAAGTCAATCTCACCAAGCTCGCCACGCAGTTCATCGAATACATCGAGATGATGCGCGAGTTTGATCTGGAGATCGCCGGCGAATTTCTCGTGATGGCCTCGACGCTGATGTACATCAAGAGCCGCGAACTGTTGCCCGTGGATCAGCGGACGGAAACAGACGGCGAGGACGAAGGCGAAGACCCGCGCTGGGAACTCATCCGTCAACTCGTCGCCTACAAAAAGTTCAAGGACGCCGCCGCGCAACTCCAGACGCTTGAAGCGCACCAGGAAGGCGTTTTCCCCCGCGTGCCGGGAAAACTCGAATTCGAGGACGCCGCGCCCGCGCCGCCCCCGGATGTCTCCCTTTTCGATTTGCTCAACGCGGTCAACGGTGTGCTCAAACGTTTCAGCACGCGCGAGGACCTGCGCGACATCTTCGAGGATAAATGGACCGTGAGCGAAAAGATCGAACACATCATTCGGATGCTTGCTGCACGCGGACGGGCGCTGTTCTCCGAATTATTTGAAGGTGTTACCAGCCGCACGGAAATCGTCGTCACGTTTCTGGCGCTGCTGGAATTGATCCGCTTGAGACAAATCGTCGCCGCGCAAGCCGAAGCCTTCGGCGAAATTGAACTTCGCCGCGCGTTGACCACCGCCGCCCCTTTGGCCGCGCCAGAACCGGTCGCGACGGCCGAACCCAATCGGCAATCGGCAATCGCCAATCCGCAATCTCCCTGACATGGAACTGAAATTCATTTTGGAATCGCTGCTGTTTTCGGCGCAAAAGCCGCTTCGCCCGACGGAACTGCGCGACATCTTCGCCGCTGCTGCTGAACTGGAGGACTCCGACGCCACGGTCAAGTCGCTCAAAAAAGTGAAGGAGAACGAACTGGCCGCCGCGTTGGAACAGTTGGCGCAGGAACACGAAGTGGCGGGCCGCAGCTATCGTCTCGTGTGTGTGGCGGAAGCGTGGCAGTTCGTCACGCAGCCGGATTACGCGCCGTGGCTCAAGGCGTTGGTCGGCGTGAAAGCGCGCCCGCCGCGACTTTCGCAGCCCGCGCTCGAAACGCTTGCCATCATCGCTTACCGCCAGCCCATCACGCGCGCCGAGGTCGAGCAAATCCGTGGCGTGTCTGTGGACGGCGTGATGCAAACGATCATGGAACGCGGTCTGGTCGAGGCCGTGGGGCGCGCAGAAGTCGTGGGCCGTCCGCCGACCTACGGCACGACGGCCTTGTTCCTTGAATATTTCGGCTTGCGCAGTCTGGCAGAATTGCCCGCAGCGGACGAACTCCGAAAGCTCGTCGTCCAGAAACCGCCCGGACCCGTGACGGCGGACGAAGGGTTGGCTACTGCCCCACCGGAGACGCTGAAGGAAGAAGGCGGAATCAAGAATGAAGTAAAGCCACCGGCCGGCCCGTCATACACCACCACCTCGAATGAAGAAGCGAGCACGGCTTCCTGAAATGCAAACGCAATTGATTCTTCATTCTTCATTCTTCATTCTTCCTTGGCCGTGAACATTCCCCAACATCGCAAGGTCATTGACCGGTTGGACGCGCAAATTGTCCGGGTGCTCAACGAGCGCACCAAGCACGTGCTGGCCATCGGCGAAATCAAACTCAAGGCCGGGGAGGAAATTTATGCGCCCCACCGCGAACGCGCCGTCCTCCAGCGGCTTTGCCGCCTCAACCAGGGACCGATGACCGACGACCAGCTCCGCGCCGTTTATCGCGAAATCATGTCCAGCGCGCTGGCGCTGGAGAAGTCCATGACCATTGCGTATCTCGGGCCGGAAGCGACGTTCACGCATCAGGCTGCCATTCGCCGGTTCGGTTCGAGCCTGCGCTATTCCGCCCAGAAGACTATTGCCGACGTGTTCACCGAAGTCAGCAAGAACCGCGCAGATTACGGCGTGGTGCCCGTCGAGAATTCCACCGAAGGCGTGGTCACGCACACCCTCGACATGTTCGTGGACAGCGACCTGAAGGTCGTTTCGCAAATTGTTCTGCCCGTGCAGCAATGCCTCTTGAGCAACGCCCGCCGCGCGCAAATCAAAAAACTTTTCGCGCATCCGCAGTCGCTGGCCCAATGCCGCGGCTGGGTGCAAAATCATCTGCCCCGCGTGGAGATCATCGAAACCTCATCGAACGCCCGCTCGGCCGAGTTGGCGGCCAGGGAGAAATATACCGCCGCCATCGCCGGCATTCTTGCGGCCGAGAAATACGGGTTGCGGGTGTTGGAGCGGGACATCCAGGACAACGCCGCCAATGCCACGCGCTTTCTCGTGCTGGGCCGCCAATGCAGTCCGCCCACCGGCCAGGACCGCACCAGCCTGATGATCAGCATCACCGACAAGGTGGGCGCACTACACAGCGCCCTCGCCTCGTTCCGCCGCTATCGAATCAACATGACCAAGATTGAATCGCGCCCGAGCAAACGGAAGGCGTGGGAGTATTTCTTCTTCATTGATTGCGACGGGCACGTCGAAGACCGACAAGTCGCCAACGCGATCCGGGTCTTGGGGGAACACTGTAACTTCGTCAAAGTACTCGGCTCGTACCCGAACGCCGAGTAGAACAGAGTCTGCGGCGGTCGGCTTCAGCCCAAGTCCGAATACGCCATCGTGGTCAACCGCGCCTGGGCTTGCTTGGACATGCTGGTGAAGACCATGGAAACGTGGTAGCCGGTGTGTTTGTTGCCGGAACAGGCAATCACCACCCCGGCGCAGTGGACTTTGGCGTTGTCGGGCGCCTGCAATTCCACGGTCATTTCCGTCCACGCGGCAAAGGGCGTGGGGCTGCGAAATTCGATGCCGCTTTTGTGAATGACGACCGCGTCGTGGGAAAGGGCCAAGCGCGCCTTGCGCCCCTCAAGGGTGACGTGCTGTGGTGCCTGGCTGATGGTTCTGATTTGTCTTGCGCTCATAAAACAAAGTTATTTTAGCACACCCGAACCAATCGTCAAATAAGAATTTGCCGTGTGCCGTGGTGCGCGCGCCTTCCGCAAGGGTTTGTCGCGGGCGAAGTTTTCCTCCAGTGATTGCATCCTTCAGCGGAAATTTATCGTCACCTGACGACAGATATGGTCTTCGACCCTGTTCGCAGGTTTTCCGAAATGAAATTCACAGACCAGTAGCCACGCGGCGTGAATCGGACGCCAGGCGCTTATAGGCAGAGCCGGGTGGATCGTGACCCCTGTGGTTGGGTGGAGGCAAGGAAAGATGATGGCGACAAAAAAAGAGCGGATCCCCGGCTCGGTTAGTCCAGAAAGCCCGTCAGCGGACTCGTCGCGCTCGCGGTTTCCTGCCGGGTGGCCAGGCCGGATTCATAAGCCGAACGGCCCGCCTCCACGGCCATCTTGAACGCGACGGCCATTCGATTTGGATCGCTTGCGACGGCAATCGCCGTGTTCACGAGCACGGCATCCGCGCCCATCTCCATCGCTTCCGCCGCGTGGCTGGGCGCGCCGAGGCCGGCGTCCACTACGACCGGCACGGTGGCCTGCTCAATAATGATGCGAATCTGGTCGCGCGTCTGGATGCCGCGATTCGAGCCGATGGGCGAGCCGAGCGGCATGACCGTGGCGCAGCCGGCCTCCTGCAACCGTTTTGCCAGCACCGGGTCGGCGTTGATGTAGGGCAGCACGGTAAAACCCTCTTTCACCAAAATCTCCGCGGCCTTGAATGTTTCCATCGGGTCGGGCAGCAGATAGCGCGGGTCAGGATGGATTTCGAGCTTCACCCATTTGGGCAAACCGGCGGCGACCGCCAGGCGCGCAAGGCGCACAGCTTCCTCCGCGTTCATCGCGCCGCTGGTGTTGGGCAGCAGGAGAAACTTTTTCGGGTCAATGAATTCAAGGATGTTCGCAAACGGATCCTTTTTTCCGCTCAAATCCGCGCGGCGCAAAGCCACGGTCACGAGTTCCGCCCCGCTGGCTGCGAGCGCATCGCGCATCGTTTGTGGCGAAGCAAATTTTCCCGTGCCCAGAATCAGGCGTGAGCGGAAAGTGCGCCCGGCGATGACGAGCGATTGACTCAAAGACGACATTGGCGGCCAATCTAGTCGGGCGCGGCGAGGTTTGTCGAGCGTGGGGAGCGCGTGCCCGAAGGTCAGGCCCGGCGCGCTCCATATTCCAGCGTAAGTTTGTAACGTAGAAGATTGCGGCAGGGGATCGTGTCAACACCGGCCCGGTTTCGCCAACCCTGGCATACCATTTCGCTGGACACGGTTGTTTGGTGCGCCGCCACCGCCTCGGCGAGCACCGCGCTCAGGTCAAAATCGCCACGAACACATTCGTGATTGTGGCAGCCAAAGCGGAAAACGGACTTCGCATGTTCAAGGTTGACGGTGTATTTGATCTGGCTGTTTTTCGTGCGGCCTTCCGGGTCGAAGTGGCTGAGATCCACCGTCAAAGATTTTAGCGCCCGAAATTTCTCTGTGAGCGAGGGCGACTCCAGAACCCGCTGTTTCTCCTGTAGAAGGTATTCGTGGCGCGGACTGGTTCTTTGGCCGTGCATCATAAAATCGGTTCTTTGCCGGATCAACGGACAGCTTATCTCAAGCGCCAGGTGATGCGCGCTTTGTCCAGATCGTACGGCGACATGTCCATTTTCACCCGGTCGCCAACGGTGAGGCGCACCCAGCGTTTGCGCATCTTGCCGCAAATGGTGGCAAGCACGAGGTGCTTGTTCCCCAATTCCACCCGGAACATCGTCCCGGGCAACACGGTCGTGACGCGACCTTCGACTTCAATATGTTCTTCTTTCATGAACTGGTTGAAAAAAATCTGCCGGTGACGAAGCGCGGCTTCCCGCCGCTCAGTCACCGCCAAATAAAAAGGCGGAGTCCGGTTCACCCGAACCCCGCCCTGAAATCCAAAATGGATTAGTAGCGACTGCGACCGCCCCCACCATAACCACCCCCGCCGCCGCCGTATTCACGACGCCCGCCGCCGCCGCCCGTGCGCTCTTCGCGTGGCTTGGCGACGTTGACCGTGAGGGCGCGGCCATCCATCTCCTTGCCGTTCAAGGCGGCAATGGCTTTCTGTGCTTCTTCGGCCGTGCCCATGGTGATGAACGCAAATCCGCGGGGGCGGTTGGTCATGCGATCCATCATCAGGTTGGTTTCAGTGACCGTGCCATGCGCGGCGAACGCGTCTTGCAGGTCGTTTTCAGTGGTGTTGAAGGAAAGGTTTCCGACAAACAATTTATTGCTCATGTGATAATTTACTGTCCGACAAACCAGCGCTTTCTACAGACTGTTCCCGAACTTCGGGTCTAAAATCATCACTGAACAGAGTTCACTTGAAGATTCACCATGCCTTGAAAGGGTCAAGCTATCTAACAGACCGGGGCAGTGTCACAGGTTTGGGCGGGATAGCAACAACTATCGGCAACTATCTTTTGGGGGCAGCTCAGCCGTCCCGCTGTGCATATCCCAGCAAGAATCAGGTGGGGCAGCATGCTTCTTCTGTCAGCCCGGAGTGAAGGGCCAAGATTCAATGAAGCCGGTTTAACCAATCTCAATGGTTGCCCAGCGCGACCAAAACCTTGTTCGCGTCCCCCTCTTCCCGTTTCTGCTGCGCGGTGGGCAACCGGAGAATGTAATGACGCGAGAAGTGTGCGGAGCCAAAGGTGTACTGGTTCAGCGTGAATGTCTCTTTCGGGGTTGAGGCGTAAGATACTATTTCCGGTTGTTTGTGATGTTAGTTTAAACGTGGATTTTTCGCTTTG
>JALOTT010000065.1 GCA_025457745.1 Verrucomicrobiota bacterium | reverse complement strand
TCCGACGGCAAATGGGTCGAACCTTTCACGCCCACCGACTCCAATCACCAGCGCGGCGAGTATGTCGAAGGCAACGCCTGGCAGTGGACGTGGTTTGTGCCGCACGATGTGCCGGGGCTGATGGCCTTGTTCGGCGGGCGCGAGCCATTCGCTACGAAGCTGAATGAACTGTTCACGACCAGTTCCGTTCTCACCGGCAAGGAAATCTCCGGCGACATTACCGGCTTGATCGGCCAGTACGCGCACGGCAACGAGCCGAGCCATCACATCGCCTATCTCTTCAACTGGGCCGAGCAACCCTGGCGCACGGCGGAAATCGTGACTCACATCATGACCGAATTTTATCAAGCCACGCCCGCCGGTTTGATTGGCAATGAAGATGCCGGCCAGATGTCCGCGTGGTTTGTGCTGAGTTCCATGGGCATCTATCAGGTCTGTCCGGGGGATCCAAATTTCTCGCTCGGCTGCCCGCTGTTTGATGAAGTCCGCGTTTCGCTGCCTGGCGGCAAACCGTTTGTGGTCAAGCGGCAGAACGCCTCTGCGCAAAACAAATACGTGCAGCAGGTCACGCTGGATGGCCAGCCAGTGAAGTCCCCGCTCATCGCCTACGCCGACATCATGTCGGGCAAGGAACTGGTTTTTAAGATGGGCGATCAGAAAACCGTTTTCTGGAAATAGATGACCTGGGAAACTTGCAAGACCGCACGTCATGAACCGCAACCGCAAAACCAAACGAATCATCTGGGCTGGTGCTATGGTCGTGGCGGTTTTCGTGCTGGGCACCATCCTTTGGAAGCGACGGTTTCATGATTACACGCCGGCGGCGGCTGTTTTGGATTTGCGGGCCGGATTCGAAGCCCGTCACGCTCCGGTGCCCGCGAAACAGTTTCTCGAATTGCGCTACGGACCGCAGACCGATCCGGCCAATCGTCGCGCCGCCTTTATTGATTTCTTCAATGCGGGCCATATCGAGGGACTCTATCTGATCGTGGGCAACCGGACTGACCCGCGCACTCGCAAGGGTATTGCCGACGTCGCACAAATTCTTCGTGACTATCGTGGCAATATGTCGCCGGATGAGAAAAAGGCGTTGGCGGACCACTTCAACTCGGAGGCCGGCCGCGCGCAGGTTCAAGCGGCCACGGCGAGTTACCAGTCAAAAAGTGCCCGCTATCGGGCGGTTACCGCGCCGGTGATCAATGAGCTTTTGACCACCCTGGCGGCCATTCAAAACCAATGAACCGACTTATGAGTCACCCTGGATTTCCGCGCTCGCCGGGACAGCCCGCAACGTCTCGTGGCTTCACGCTCATCGAACTCCTGGTGGTCATTGCCATCATCGGGATTCTGGCCGCCATGCTGCTGCCCGCGTTGGGTCGCGCCAAACGCTCCGCCCACACGGTCGCCTGTATGAGCAACCTGCGCCAGCTCGGCTTGGCGCTTAACCTCTATGTTCAGGACAACCAGGACCACCTGCCGTATTGCGCCTTGCTGCCCAGCGTGAATACGAACCTGCCATCCATCACTGTGCCCTTGCTGCCTTACCTGAAAAATAAAGCTATTTTCCAATGTCCCGCCGACCGGACGATGTTTCCAGTGGAGCAGACCAGCTATGAATGGAACATGTATCTGAACGGGGCCTCGTATGATCATCCGGAAGACTGGTCGCCAACAACCCAGATCATCGTGCTGACAATTTTTGGCGGGCGGCTGAATACACCGTTGCTGGGCGACGCGGAGGCGAACCATCCCAAATCGGCCAACTCCACCGGCAAGAACGCGGTCTATTTGGATGGCCGGGTGGAAAGAAGGAAAATCTGAATTGCCAGTCCTTGATGCTGGCAGGCTTCCAACTCCAGCCATGGTAGGTATAAATTGAATTACGAAACCATGAGCAACCGATTCCACAAAACGTTCCGGCTGCTGGTGAATGAGACGGTGCCGGAAGTGCGCTTTTATCGTCCCGATGGCGAAGTGCTGACGCCGATTCGCCCGCAGGCCACCGCAGGCGGACGGGGTGAGAGCGCCGGAAAGATTGAAGGCCAAAACTTCTGCGGCATGCCCGACTTGTATTTTATCGCACGCCGACGGCTGGATCCATCCGCCATCGACGCCGCGCGTTTTGAGCGCGGGCAATAATCAACTTGTGAACCCCAACCATTATCCGTAAATCCAAATACGAAGAAGCATTGAATATGAAATTTTCCGAGTCATTTTCCACACCGTTCCGACTGGACCGAGAGGTTGCCATCATCACCGGCGGCGCAACGGGCCTCGGGTTCGGCATGGCGCGGAGCTTCGTCGCGTCGGGCGCGAAGGTTGTGCTCGCGGGCCGGCGTGAAGATGAATTGAAAAAAGCCGTGGCCGCGCTCGGCCCGGCGGCGAGTTACGTCCGGCACGATGTGACGGAACACGCCAAGGCCGGCGAATTGGTGGCGGTGGCCACGCGCGCCGCCGGAGCGCCGCCAAGCATCCTGATCAACAACGCCGGGGTTCACCTCAAAAAGCCCGCCGTGGAAACCAGCCCCGAGGAATTTCTGACCGTGCTCAACACGCACGTCATCGGCGCACACGCGCTCACCCAGGCAGTGTTGCCGGGCATGATCCAGCGCAAACAGGGCAGCGTGATCTTCATCGCCTCAATCGCGTCGCTGCTTGGCGTTCCGAAAGTGGTCGCGTATGCCGCCGCCAAGAGCGCCTACGTCGGCATGGTGCGGACGCTGGCCGCGGAAGTTTCCGCCGACAATGTCCGCGTGAATGCCATCGCCCCCGGCTGGATTGATTCCGAGATGATGCGCAAAGCGCTGGCCGGTGATCCGGCGCGGCGCGACAAAATTCTGGGTCGCACGCCGATGGGTAAGTTCGGAGACGCCGCCGACATCGGCTGGGCCGCAGTTTATCTGTGTTCGCCGGCGGCGAAATTTGTCACGGGCGTGGTGCTGCCGGTGGATGGCGGCGTGAGCATTGGCTTTTGATTTTATGAAACTAGGCTTCGGACTTTATCGGCATCAACTCAACGCGGAACATTTTCGTTTCGCGCGGCAATGCGGGGCAACGCATCTGGTCATTCACCTCGTCGATTATTTCCGCTCGTCGCGCAGCAATCGTCCCGACGACCAGCCCGTCGGCGACGATGCGGGCTGGGGGCTTGCGGGCGATCCCCACAAGCTCTGGTCGTTCGCGGAACTGTCGGCGGTCAAGACGGCGGCGGCGGCGCACGGCTTGCAGATTGAAGCCATTGAAAACTTCGACCCCGCGCACTGGCACGATGTGTTGCTCGACGGACCGAAGAAGGCGCACCAACTGGAAAATCTCAAGACCATCGTCCGCACCGTCGGGCGCGTGGGTATTCCGATCATCGGCTACAACTTCTCGCTCGCCGGTGTCGCGGGCCGCGTCAAAGGCCCGTGGGGCCGCGGCGGCGCTGAAGTCGTCGCAATGGATGGGCCCTCTGACAAACCGATCCCGAACGGCATGATCTGGAACATGGTCTATGACAAAAATGCGCCGGCGGGAAATCTTGCGCCCATCACGCCGGAAGAATTGTGGCGGCGGCACGGCGACTTTCTGGATGCGATTGTGCCGGTGGCCGAGGAGGCTGGCGTCACGCTGGCGGCCCATCCCGAAGATCCGCCCACGCCGACGGTGCGCGGCCAGCCACGGCTCGTGAATCAGCCGCAGTTGTTTCAGAAGCTCATTGACCGTCGCCCCAGCTCGCGCAACGCGCTGGAGTTTTGTCTCGGCACGCTGGCGGAGATGCCGGACGGGAATATTTACGACGCGGTGGAAAGCTATAGCCGGCAGAACAAACTGGCCTACGTTCATTTCCGCAACGTGCGGGGCAAAGCGCCTTACTATAAGGAAACGTTCGTGGACGAGGGCGATATTGACATGCTGCGCGTGCTGCGAATTCTGAAGCGGAACGGTTTCAGGGGCGTGCTGATTCCTGACCACGCGCCATCGATGACCTGTGGCGCACCATGGCACGCGGGCATGGCCTACGCCTGCGGTTGGATGCAGGCGGCGTTGCAAGCGGTGCGGGCGTGATCATGCAACCACGGAACGTCATCTGAAAGCGAAGATCAAAATTATAAACAACGCGAACCTATCGGCCAACAACGGCTGATTTGGAAAATTTGACAAAAAGATATTATGAAATCATCTCTGATGGCTTTGGCCGTGACTGCCTTGGGCTGCGTGTCAATATTGTCGCCAACGACCCGTGCGGCGACGACGGAATTTACCTGGCACACCAACGCCACCTCGATCGCGCTGGTTGGCGGTGGCCAACCGGTCTGGCAGTTCAACTACGGCACCAACGCCACCAAGCCCTTCTTCCACCCGCTCGCGCTGCCCGGCGGTTCACCGCTGTCCTGGCAAAGCCCGGCGGATCACGTCTGGCACTACGGGCACTGGTTCTCCTGGAAATATCTTAATGGCGTCAATTACTGGGAAGAAAACAAACAGCGCGAGTGCGACGGCGTGACTTCCTGGCGCGTTGTTAACCTTGAACCCAAATCTGATTTCTCTGCCAGGATTGAACTGGTTTTAGACTATCGCGCTCGCGGCGCGGCCCAACCGTTGCTCACCGAACAACGCACGATCACGCTCTCACCGCCGGCTGCCGACGGATCCTACGCGATGGACTGGAGTCTCAATTTCAAGGCGGGTGACGAAAAGGTGAAGTTCGACCGCACGCCGTTGGTCGGCGAACCGGGAGGCAAGACCTACGGCGGTTACGCCGGACTGTCGCTGCGGTTTGCGAAGGAGCTTTCCGACACGAAAGTGTCGGCCACCTCGGACGTCGGCGAGCCGAAGGAAAATCGGTTTCGTTTTGCCGCCACGGCGGCGGATTACAGCGGGCGCATTGATGGCGCCGAAGCGGGCGTTGCTTTTCTGGATCATCCGTCAAACCCGCGCTATCCCACGCGCTGGTATGCCATCGTCAATCCCGCGTCGTCGTTTTACTTCCTGAACAGCGCGTGGCTTCAGCTCCAGCCTTTCGCACTCGCGGCCAACCAGTCTTTCGCGTTGCGGTATCGTGTGCTGGTGCATCCTGATCGCTGGAACGCGGCGCGACTGGAGACGGAGCAAAAGAAGTTCGCGACGACGATTGGTGCTCGCGCAGATTCCCAGCGGCGGGTTCTCGTGTTCACTCGGAACGGCAAAGGCTTTGTTCACGACAACATTCCCGCGAGCATCGTTGCGCTGCGCAAGCTCTGTGCGGAAAATAATATTGCCATGGATGACACCACCAATTCTGCCGCGTTCACGGATGACAATCTCGAAAAATACAAAGCCCTGATTTTTTCCAACACGAACAACGAGCTTTTTGACAACGAGGAACAGAAATCCGCGCTGCAGCGCTACCTTCGTGCTGGCGGCGGGTTTGTGGGTATTCATTCGACGTGCGGTTCGGAACGGCAATGGCCGTGGTTCTGGTCCATGCTCGGCGGCAAGTTTGTCCGCCATCCCAAACTACAGCCGTTAACCATCAAGGTTTGCGACCTGCAGCATCCTTCGACCGCGCATCTCGGCGCGACCTGGCAGTGGGCGGACGAATTTTATCTCATGGATCATCTGAATCCCGATCTGCACGTGTTGCTCTCGGGCGATCGCACCAAGTTGGATGATGCAACCAAGGCGCAAAATCCGGGCGAACAAATCGGCGGCGAATGTCCTCTGGCCTGGTGCCACGAGTTTGAAGGTGGTCGCGAGTGGTATACCGCGCTCGGCCACAAAAAGGAAAATTACTCCGACCCTCAATTCATCCAACACGTCCTCGGCGGCATTCTCTGGGCCATGAACGAAACCAATCCTCAATCCCACTGAAAACATTATGAACACCACCAAATCCTCGTTTCAACTCTCCCGTCGTCACTTCCTGAAAGCCTCTGCATTCGGCGCCGTGGGTGCGCTGGGGGGCCGCTCATCGTGCCGTCGTCGCTGTTTGGTCAGAGCGCGCCCAGCAAGAAAATCCAGATCGCGCAAATCGGCTGTGGACGTATTGCCCGCGACATGGATCTACCCGGCATTCTCAAGCATGACATCACCCGCATCGTTGCCGTTTGCGACTTGGACTTGAAGCGAGTAGCCGATGCCAAGAAATTGGTCGCGGACTACTACGTGAAAAAATTGGGAAGCGCTTCAGCTGTACCGGTGAAGACCCTCACTGATAACCGCGCGCTGTTGCAGATGCCGGGCATTGATGCCGTGGCGAACAGCACGCCGGACCATTGGCATGCGGAACTGGTGATTGCTGCCGCGCTGTCAGCGACCTTATCCGCGCCAAAGGCCGCGCGTTTCAGATCGGCAGCCAGCAGCGGTCCAACACCCAATTTCGCACCGGCTGCGAACTGGTCCGCAATGGACGTATCAGCAAGCTGCACACGATCAAGATTGGTTTGCCGAGTGACCCTTCCGGTGCGGTGAAACGGATATGCCCGTGCCGGCGAATCTCAATTACGAAATGTGGCTCGGCCCGACGCCGGAAATTCCGGGAACTCGAATGCGCGCCGTTCGCGATGCTGCGGCCCGAAGCTCCGCGCATCTATAACGCGGTGATGGACGTGGTGTTTCGGGTGTGCGGTCAGCGTCTTGATGGGAAATGCCGTGCCGGAAAACGCCCTTTCAAAAACGCATCCTCAACCCCCGGCAAATAAAGCCGCGCCTTGCAACTCCTGACGAACTTGGGTTAAGTTGAATGCATGAAACATGCGGGCAAAGCGCAGCAGGCGGCGCTGAGATTGATTCTGTTCACAATCGGCGCCGTGGTGGTGCTGCTTGGCGCCGGGTTCCTCGCCAAGGTGTTTGGCTCGTTCGTGGGCGGGCTGGCATCGGCGCTCGTGGCGCTGTGGGTCTTGTTCACGGTCTTCACGCTGTATTTTTTCCGCGACCCGGAACCGCAAACGCCCGCCGACCGCGCGGCCATCGTTTCGCCCGCGCACGGCACGGTGGACGTGGTGGATGAAACCAGCGAAGCCGAGTTCATGGGCGGGCGATGCAAGCGGATTTCCATTTTCCTGAATGTGTTCAACGTGCACGTGCAACGAGCGCCGGTGAGCGGGAAAATTGTTTTCCAGAAACACACGGACGGTCAGTTCGTCAGCGCGACCCGGAGCGATTGCGGCGAATTCAACGAGAACGTCCTGCTCGGCTTCGTGCCGACGGATTTTCCGAATCAGAAGATGGGCATCCGGCTCATCGCCGGGTTGATTGCGCGGCGCATCATCGTGTGGGCCGCCGCCGGCGAGACCGTGCCACGCGGCGAGCGCATCAGCCTGATTCAATTCGGCTCGCGCGCCGACGTTTACCTGCCGTTGGACACGAAGATTCATTGCAAGCTGGGAGACAAAGTGACGGGCGGCGAAACGGTCATCGCCGCGTTTGAATAGCATCCCGATTATGGCAACGCCCGCACCGCAGACCCCACCCAATGGCGAGAGTGTTGACGCCCGCCTGAAAATCTATTTCCTGCCCAACCTGCTCACGGCGGGCAATTTGTTCTGCGGTTTTGTGGCGCTGACCAAGATCGTGGAGGCGAACCTGACCCCCTCCCCGGACGGCATGATTGACTGGGGCCCCATCAAGCTGGCCCTCGCGTTCATTCTGCTGGCGTGCATTTTCGATTTGTTCGATGGCCGCGTGGCGCGGATGGGCGGCGTCGAGAGTCCGTTCGGACGCGAGTTCGATTCGCTGGCCGACTTGATTTCGTTTGGGGTGGCGCCGGCGTTTCTGGTGCATCGCGTGGTGCTGGGGGAAGTGTTCATCAGCTATCCGCAAATCGGGTGGTTCATCGCCTCGATCTACCTGTTGTGCGGCGCGTTCCGGCTGGCCCGGTTCAACTGCCTGTCCGCCCTGCCGGGCAGCGGCGGCAGCAAGGACTTTCTCGGTTTTCCGATCCCGTCGGCGGCGGGTTTGGTGGCGTCACTCACGCTGCTGATCGTTCATCTTAACGAGCACGAACGCGGCCTCGGCCATTGGAAGTACGTGCCCGCGGCGGTGCTGGTGTTTTTGTCGGCCATGATGGTAAGCACCGTGCGCTATCCAAGCTTCAAATCGCTGGGGCTGCGTTCCACCAGCACGTTTACCAAGGCGATCATCGCGGCGCTGTTCCTGGGCGGATTGCTGATCTTGCAGGAAAAAGTTCTTTATTACGTGCTGCCGGCATTTTTCACGCTCTACCTCGTTTATGGATTTGTGCGTCCGCGCATCTCCCGCGCCATGCGCCGCGAAATCGAGGAAGAGGACGAGGAAGACAACGGGACAACTGCATCCTAGCCACGCATGTTTGATCTGCCGCCCATCCTGATCGCGGGGTTGACCGGGTTCATCAGCGGGCTGCTGCTTTCGATTCCCGTCGGCCCGGTGAACCTCACCATCATCAACGAAGGCGCGCGGCGCGGCTTCTTTTGGGCGCTGCTCATCGGCGCGGGCGCGTCGGCAATGGAGGTCATTTACTGCACGATCGCGTTCACGGGTTTCTCCTCTTTCTTCGGCAATCGCGTGGTGAAGGCCTCGATGGAAGTGTTCAGTTTTGTGTTCATGCTGTTTCTCGGCATCAAATTCCTGATGGCCAAAACCGTGGCCGCCCCGATGCACATCAGCAACGCCGCCGACCGGATTGAGGAACGCATCGAAGACCGATTGCATCCGCACTCGGCGTTCATGACCGGCTTTGTGCGCGTGATGGGCAATCCGGGCGTGCTGCTGTTCTGGATCATCCTCGCGGCAAACTTCATGTCGCGCGAATGGGTCGAGCCGAACCTGCGCGGCAAGCTGGCCTGCGTGGTTGGTGTGGCGCTGGGCACGAGCCTGTGGTTTTTCGGATTGAGCTATGGTGTTTCGCGCGGCCACGGCAAATTCAGCGAGAAGACCTTGTTGAAGATGGAACATTTTTCCGGGGCCATGCTGTTGGGTCTCGGTTTGATCCACGGCGCGCACATCGCGTGGCAACTGGCCAAGCACAAGATTTGACGGTCACGGCTTCGCCATCGCGCAGGGGTCGCAGCCGAAATTCATCGTGCGCGAAGTTAAAGGCCACGGCTGGCCCGCTATCAACCAGGACCCGCCGCTTCTGGCCGGTTGGTTTGACGAACACTGGCCCGGCATCAGGTCAGCGCCCAATCCCGCTCGTTAATCGCCTTGACGGACTCCGCCCGCGGAGAGTAAACGAGAGCCGTCGTCATTCTAAAAATCGGCCAGGGCATATCCGGCAATCGAAAGGCAAAATGCTAAATCGCAATTCAATTCTGTTGGCCGCGTGTGGGCTGGCGCTCGCCGTGTTGCCCTTGGTGGCGCAGGACTCCAAGCCTGCAAAGTTGGAGCTGCTCAAAGGCCCGGCCACCGCGAAACTGGGCGCGGTGGCGCAAATCGAACTGCCCGCCGGTTTTTCCTTCCTCGACGGCAAGACCACCCGCGCTTTGATGAAAGCTTCGGGCGAGCCGACCAGCGGACGCGAACTGGGCCTGCTCATGCCCACCAACGAGCATTGGTCGGTCATTTTCGAGTTCAGCGACATCGGCTACGTGAAGGATGACGACAAGAACCAGCTCGACGCGGACAAGTTGTTGATGTCCATCAAGGCGGGCACTGAAGCGGCGAACAAGGAACGCGCGCGCGCGGGCAATCCGCCGCTCATCATCGTCGGCTGGGAACGGCCGCCGAAATACGATGAGACGACGCATAACCTCGAATGGGCCATCCGCGCGACGAGCGATGGCCGCCCGCTTTTGAATTACAACACGCGGCTGCTCGGCCGCAAAGGCGTGATGGAAGTCGTGCTGATCTGCGAGCCGGACCAGTTGCCGAAGACCCTGCCAACGTTCCAGCATCTGCTCGCCGCCCACAAATTCCAGTCCGGCGAGAGCTACGCCGAGTATCGCTCCGGTGACAAGGTGGCCAAATACGGTCTCGCCGCGCTTGTGCTCGGCGGCGCGGGGGTCGGCGCGGCCAAATTGGGATTGCTTGGTCCGGTGATCCTTTTCTTCAAAAAGGCGTGGAAGCTTCTGATCGTCGCTTTCGTGGCAGTCATTGGCTTCTTCAAGAAAATGTTCGGCTGGCTCTTTGGCCGGCGTGACGAACAAGTTCCCCGGGAATAAACCGCGCGCCGCATGAGCGATGTGCAGTGGCTGTTCCTCGTGCTGGCGGCGCTCTACGGCTGGGAGTGCGCCTGCTGGGTACGCCGCGGTTCGGTCGCGTTTTCAACGTGGCTGGGGGGCAACTGGCGCGTGCGGCATCCCGGCAACCTGCTCGGCAACCAACGCGGAGGGTTCATCTTCGCCGCGCCGCTGCCGCCGCTCGGCACACTGCTCACCGCCAGCCAGTTTCCCTTCTCGCTTTCGCCCGACGGTGTGCTGGCCTATGTCGCCACCAGCGTGAATCCGGGCTGGCGGCCGGCGCAGTCGGAGAAATTCTTCCGCTTCGATGAAATCCGCGAGGTGTCGGTGCGCGACAAAAAACTCCTCGTCAATGGTGAGGATTTGCTGACCCTTGCCTCCGTCAGTTTGGCCCGGCGCTTTGCCGCTGAACTGCGCAGGCTCGCGAAGGCGATCCCTTCGCAGCGCGAGGCTGCCATCGCCGAGCTGGTTCACGCGACCTTGGACACAAAGGCAGCCGATCAACGGTGGCAGGAGTTGCAGCCACTCGCGCGCCCCGTCCGGCTGCTCGGCAACGTGCTGTTCGTTTACCTTTTTGTGTTTGCTCCGGGTTTGATCTGGCAACTCGGCTTCAAATTAAGCTGGCTCGGATTGCTGGTCGGCCTGTTCGCGCTCACAATCGCGACGGCGATGTTTTTCCATCGGGCGCATCGGGCGCTCCACCCCCAGGCCGGGGACGAACGTTTTACCCACACGCTCACCATCCTGCTTGCGCCGATGACGACGATGCGCGCACACGACGCGCTGTCGCGGCCTTTGCTCGAGACATTTCATCCGCTGGCGGTGGCAAAGGCATTTCTGTCCAAAACCGACTTCCGCGATTTCGCGCGGCGCGTGTTGCTCGACCTCCGGCATCCGGCGCAGCCGGTTTGCTCCAGTGCCAACGCCGCGGCGCGCGCCACGGAACTGTACGCGCGCACGACACTGCAAAGCGCGGTGGAAAATCTGTTGAGGCAAAGCGGTGTCGAACCGGAGGAGCTGTGCCAGCCGCCGGCGCCCATGGACGAATCGTGCCGCGCCTATTGCCCCCGTTGCGGCGCGCAGTTTACGACGCCCAGCGGCAACTGCGCAGACTGCGGCGGGCTTGCGCTGGTAGCTTTTCACAAGACAGGTTGAGGACGCGCGGCAGCGCGTCCCTATCAGGATGATCGGGCTGCGTAGCCGCCGACCAGTGCTTGAGCTTTGCCCCCCGACCGGTTATTTTCAGCCCATGCCGATTTACGAGTTTCATTGCGGGAAGTGCGGGCGGGACAGCGAAGTCCTGGTGCGTTCCAGCCGGTGGAAGGGCACCGCGTGCCCTCACTGCGGTTCTAAGAAAATTGCCAAGAAACTCTCCGTGTTCGCATCGGCGACGTCGGGCAGCGGCACCAACGACGCGCCCGCTTGCAAGAACAATCCCAGTTCCTGCGGCGGGTGCTGCGGCGGCGGTCCGCACCGGCATTGATTCCCCGTAGCCGCCGCCGTGAGTCGGCGGATAAGGCTGCCAGGATGGAAATCCGCGCTTTCACAAATGCGGCCACGCAAACGGCGTTTAGCCGCACACTTCCCGGGCCGTGATTGTCCGCAAGTCTTTGACCGCCCAATCCGGCGCGTGCTTTTTCAATTCCGCCAGCGTGTGACCGCCCGTGGCCACCGCCAGCACCTTGGCGCCAATGGCGCGGGCGCAGCGGATGTCGTGGGCCGTGTCGCCCACGACGAGGATTTCGTCGCCGCGAAGATTTACATCAAGCGCGCGGCGGCCCCGTTCGCGGGCAACCACGGCAATCTCGTTGCGGTCCTCGTGATCGTCGGCGAACGCGCCGGTCCGAAACAGTTCCCAAAGCTTGAAATGGCGCAGTTTGATTTCCGCCCCGGCGTGGATGTTGCCGGTGAGCAGGCCGATGAGCGGCGGCGGCGAAAGCTTCTCCAGGTCGCGGATGAACCCGGTCACGCCCGGGCAAATCTCTCCCCGGCACCCGCGCATCAGGTCGCGGAGGTGATGAATATACGCGTCGAAAAAGCGCTGAAAGTTCTCCTTGCTCGCACGCACCCCGCTGAGCGCAAACAGCTCGCGCACGAGCGAGAAGTCCGTGCGCCCGGCAAAATGCACGCGTTCGGCGGCACCGTGGACGCCAAACACGGAAGCAAACGTGCGGGCGAACGCCTCCACCCCCGCGCCGCGGGTGCGAATGAGCGTGCCGTCAATGTCGAACAGAACCAGCCGAATCATGGGCCGCGGAAAGTAGGCGAGCACGGGTGGAAAGGCAATTCCGGCGTGAGGTTGGACTCAGCGTTTTCGAGTGAAGGCGGCTTGCGAATATTTCTTCGCCGCCAATTCCTCTGCCCGCTCACGCAGCGCGGAGTCGGGCTGAAACGCAACCCAATTTGCGTGGGCGACATCGCACATCGCTTGCTGCCAGTCCGTTCTCGCCAGCGAAACGGGCGGCGGTTGGACTGAACCTTGAATCAACAGCCCGGCGCGAGTCCGGCGTTGCGCCGCGCCCGCGATCTTGTTTTTGCGCCAGAGCAGATCAGATTTCTCGTACCCAATGAAGCATTGGCCGGCTGGTACCACCGTAGCAGCCGACGTGAGGAGGCTCTGATCATTTCGGATTTCGGATAGAACCTCCTCACGTC
>JALOTT010000064.1 GCA_025457745.1 Verrucomicrobiota bacterium | reverse complement strand
GTGCGTGGCGGCGACCGACAGCCGGGGGCGGATGCAAGGGGTGCAATTGGTGGTGCCATCGCTCGAATCGGTGGAGGTGATCCAAGTGCCGGCCGACCCGTTTTCCTTGCCGGTGCGGCCGATCGGCAGCCTGCTCCAGGGGCGGGGGGCGGGGGAGTTCATCCATCGCGTGAGAGTGGAGGGCGTGCTGACCTTCCGGGAAGACCGCACCTATTTCGTGCAGGATGCCACTGGCGCCGCGATGGCGGTCGCCCAGCAGGATGTCATCCTGACGACTACGGCCGGCGGCGGGAGCTGGATGTTCCGGCAAAGCGCCGACCTGAGCCCGCCGCCCCGCGACGAACCCCAAAAGCTTTCGGGGCTGAAGCCCGGCGATCACTTGCAGGTGGTCGGCTTTCCTGAGATGCGGGGTTACTCGCCGGTCCTGACCGAAGTGCTGATGCGCCAAGTGAGCGGCACCAACTCGGTGACGCCGGTCCAGGCGACGGTCGAGGAAATTGCCGCGGGCGGGTTGGATGCGACGCTGGTGAGCCTGGAGGCGGTGGTGTTGCGGCAGCAGACGCTGGAGCGGCATTTTGTGGTGGAGCTGCAATCCGGGCAAAGGGTTTTCCAGGCGTTGCTGCCCGCGCGCGGCAGCCCGGCGCTGGATGTTCGGCCCGGGTGCAAGGTGCGTGTCACCGGCGTGTGCCAGGTCGAGCCGGCCCCTTTCACGGAACTGGGGCGGCGCGTGGCTTCGTTCAAACTGCTGGTGGGGTCGTTGCGCGACCTGGTGGTTCTGGAGCGGCCCTCCCGGTGGACCCTGAAACGCGTGCTGGCGGTGACGGGCGCGCTGCTGTTGGTGCTGGCGATTGCGGTCGCCTGGATCGGCATCCTGCACCGGCAGGTGGGGCAGCGCACCAAACAATTGCGGCAGGAAATCGCCGGGCACGAGCAGACCGAGGCGCGGCTTGCCGAGGAAACCCGGCGCGTGCAGGCGGAAATCCAGGAGCGCGCGCGCATGGAGGCGGAGGTGGAAAAAGGCCATAAGCAGTTGCTCAAGGCGTCGCGCCTGGCCGGAATGGCGGAGGTCGCCACCAGCGTGCTTCACAACGTCGGGAATGTTTTGAACAGCGCCAATGTGCTGGGCTCTTCGATCATGGAGCACGTCCAGCGGTCCAAAGTGCCGAGCGTGGGCCGACTGGCGGCGCTGCTGGGGGAACACCGCGCTGACCTGGGCCGGTTTGTGATCGAGGACGGTCGCGGCCAGAATTTGCCCGGCTACCTGGAGCGACTCGGCGGCCACCTGGACAAGGAGCAGCAGCAGTTGCTGGACAAGACCAGGTCGCTCACCGAGAGCCTCCAACACATCAAAGAGATCGTGGCGATGCAGCAGAACTACGCCCGGGTTTCCGGTGTGCTGGAGACCGTCTCGCCGGCGGAAATCATCGAGGATGCGCTGCGCATGCACCATGAGGCTCTCTTGCGGCACCAAATCCAGGTAGTCCGCAAATTTCACGAGGTGCCGCCGGTGACGATTGACCGCCACAAGGTGCTGCAGATCCTGTTCAATCTGCTCGAGAATGCCAAGTATGCCTGCGAAGACAGCGGCCGCCCGGACCGGCAGGTGACCGTGAGCCTCCACCAGAACTCCCAGGGGCGCATCGAGGTCGCCGTCAGTGACAACGGGATCGGCATCCCGGCCGGGAACCTGACGCGGATCTTCGTGCAGGAGTTCTCCACCCGCAAAGGAGGCCACGGGTTCGGACTGCACAGCAGCCTGCTGACCGCTCAGAATATGGGCGCGGGCCTCCGGGCTCAAAGCGAGGGGCACGGCCGTGGGGCGACCTTTATCGTGGATTTTCCGCTCGCCCCGCCGGCCGGTTGACACCAGATTTGACCCGGCATAATTTAGCCCCGGCTGCAAAATGAAACTTATGGAACGCTCAATCACCCAGCCAGACCACCGCGCCGGCGCCCGCATATTGGTTGTGGATGACAACCCGGGCATCCACCGCGATTTCGAGTCCGTCCTCCTCGAGAACGCGGTGGATGAAGGCTTGGAAGCCGCCGAACGGCAGATGTATGGCAAAGCGGCGGCGCCCGCCGTGCTGAAGCCGGCCTACATCTTGGATCACGCTCTTTCGGGCCTCGAAGGAGTCGAAAAGGTCAAGCAGGCCCTCGCCGAGGACCACCCTTATCACTTGGCTTTTGTGGACATCCGCATGCCGGGCATGGACGGCGTCGAGACGATCACGCAAATTTGGGCGCGGGATTCACGCATTCAGATCGTCATCTGCACCGCCTACTCAGATTATTCATGGGAAGATCTCGTTCGACGCTGGGGCCAGACCAACAACCTGCTGGTGCTCAAGAAACCCTTCGACAACATCGAAGTGACGCTCCTGGCCAGCACTTTGACGGAGAAATGGTCGCTCACCCGGCAAGCCGCGCGCAAACAGGTGGAAATGGAACGGCTGGTCGCCCGGCGCACCCAAAAGCTCCTGGAGCTCCAGCCCCAGGCTCTCCCGCCCGAAGCCTTGCCGCCGGCGGGTCCGGACGGTCCCATTGCAAGCGAAGAGTTGCCCCTGGTCCTGCTGGTGGAAAATGACACGCGAGTCAGTTCGCAGATCAGCCAGGCGCTGGGCGGCGCATACCGGGTCATCGAGGCCAGGGACGGGGAAGAGGGCCTGCGCCAGGCGCGGGAAACAGTGCCCGACCTGGTGGTCACCGAACTGACTTTGCCTGGCTTGGATGGACTGGGTCTCTGTCGTGGCCTGAAGCGGGCTGAACTGACCAGTCATATTCCCGTGATCGTGCTCGCAGCCCACGCTCGCGAGGACTCGCAGTTGCGGGTGCTGGAAGCGGGCGCCGACTATTTCCTCGCTAAACCCGCGAGCCTGCCCCTGCTCAAAACCCGCGTGGATGATCTGTTGCTGGCACGCAGCAAAGCTCATGTGGGCCTCGGCCCGGAAAGCGCTCTGCCGCCCCGTAACCTCACAGCGAATCAGGCCGACGCGCAATTCTTACGGCGGGCCATCGAAATCGTGGACCGGCATCTGTCCGACTTTGAATTCGACGTCGAGGCCCTGGCCAAGAAGGTGGCCGTCAGCCGGCGGCAGTTGTTCCGCAAAATGAAGGCCGTCACCGGCGGCACGCCCAACGCCTTGATCCGGGCCATGCGGTTGAAGCGCGCAGCGCAATTGCTGAAAGAATCTCAGATGACGATCACCGAAATCACCTATGCGGTCGGCTTCTCCGATCTGAAGCACTTCCGCAGCCTGTTCCAGAAGCAATTTGGCTTGCTGCCGGTTGATTACGCCAGCAAAGCCCACGCCGGAGGAATCCCCCAAATGGAACCCGCCACCGCGCCCCTCCGAGCCGGCGAGTGATTGGCTGCTACCGACCCTGCTCCAGCTCCGCCATGTCCGCGTTTCCGCCTGCTGCAAGACCGAATACGGCTCGTGCTGCGACCAAGAAGTTTCGATGCAGGTTTGGCAGGGCGCGTCACTCCGTGCGCGCCGCAGATTTGGCCATGCGCCCCCGAACGGCGCGCACCTGCCGCGACGGTGCGCGAGCACGGCGGGCGGAGGGACGCGCCCTACCTGCCGACAGCGACCTGATTTACAGCTTGAAGGTTCCCCCGAACGCACAATGGCTTGGCGCGCGGGCGTTCACGCCGCTGCTTGGCAAACACCGGGCTGCTGTTACCCAGATACGGCTGCAATGATCCCAACCATCGAGAAGTGATTTTCAACATGACATCGGCGGCAAGATACATCACGATTCCGTCGCGTAAGGGTCCCCGGGGCGATGGCTGAGTCCCGCGCCGGGGGCCGGTCACGCACATGTTGCTGGGCGCATCCATGCCAGAAGAACCTCACTACCTTGTCGCTACGCCGCGTTGCTTGAAGGGGAACGCGCGATGAAACTCAAAGGCTTGCGCTGGTGGATTGTGGCGCTGCTCTTCGGGGCGGCGGTGCTCAATTATGTTGATCGCCAGACCCTCTCGGCGCTCGCGCCCACCATCCAGCATGACTTGGCGATGGACGACCGGGATTACGCCAATGTCGTCAATATATTCCTCGTCGCCTACACCATCGCGTATCTGATTTCCGGTCGCATCGCGGACCTCATGGGCACGCGGGCCAGCATGTTCGTGTTCGTGGCTTGGTGGTCGGTGGCAAACATGCTCACGGCGGCGGCCATGGGAGTGCGTTCGCTCAGCGCGTATCGGTTTCTGCTGGGACTGGGCGAAGCGGGCGTCTGGCCGGCGGCCTCCAAAGTGGTGTCGGAATGGTTTCCGGCCAAGGAGCGGGCGCTGGCGATTGGTATCTACACGATGGGCGCAACCATGGGCGCAACGCTGGCGCCTTACCTGGTAATTCCGCTGGCGACCCACGCCTACCACGAGACCCTGCCGGCGGTGGCCGGCTGGCTGGGGCCGGGGACGGGCTGGCGACTGGCTTTCATCCTGACCGGAGCGGCAGGCCTTTTGTGGCTGATCCCCTGGCTCTGGCTCTACCGGCAGCCGCGCCAAAGCAAGCTGATCACGCCGTCCGAACTGCAACTCATCGAGCAATCCGCCGCCGCCGAGAATCCCGCCGATGCTGCCGCCGCCAATGCGTGGAGTTGGAAACAGGTCTTCCTCTTTCGCGGAACGTGGCTGTTGCTGCTGGGGCGGCTCATCACCGATCCCGTCTGGTATTTCTACCAGTTCTGGTTTCCCAAATACCTGAGTGCCGACCGCCATCTTTCGCAGGATCAACTCAAGATCACCTGGATCGTCTATGCGGCGGCCGGCGTGGGCAGTTTGCTCGGCGGCTGGCTTTCCGGTCAGCTGGTCAAACGCGGGGTCGCGCCAGCCGCAAGTCGTCTGTGGGTGATGCTCGGCTGCGCCTGCCTCATGCCGCTTTCGCCCTTCATCGCGCAAGTCACGGGGTTGAGCCTCACCATGACGCTCACGGTCTGCACGGTGTTCGCGTCGCTGGCGTGGCTCATCAACATCAGCTCGCTCGTGGTGGATGTCGTCCCGAAACATTCGCTCGGCACGGTGTTCAGCGTCGTCGCCACGGGCAGCACCATCGGCGGGATCATCATGAACATGATCGTCGCCACACTGGTTTCCGGTCCGTCCACCAAGCCCGCGGGCTTCCTCGATCAGGCCATCAAAACCGTCTTCGGCCCGCTGCTGGAGCTGGTGCAGGGCCACGGCTACGCGCAATGGTTCTTGATCATGGCTTTCCTCCACCCGGTCGCGTGGCTTTTGCTCAAGTGGGGCGGCGTGCATCGGCTGGGAAAGGGGCGCGCGGGATGAAATCGCTTTTGCCCATCGCCTTGGGCGCGTTCGTCGCCTTGCCTGCCGCCGCTGCGCCGCCGCAAATCTCCGGCATCTATCCTTCGCTCGCGACCTTCAACCACGAGGGCGAGTGCGGCACGGGCGCGGTCGTGCCGTGGGCGGACCGCCTGTGGGTCATCAGCTACGCGCCGCACAAACCCACGGGCTCATCCGACAAGCTCTACGAGATCACGCCCGAGCTGGAGCAGATCATCCGCCCCGAAAGCATCGGCGGCACGCCGGCCAACCGCATGCTCCATCGCGAGTCGCAGCAGCTTTTCATCGGGCCGTATGTCATCGGCTCGAACGGCAGCGTGCGCGTGATTTCCTGGACGAATATGTTTGGCCGCCTCACCGGCCTCGCGCGGCATCTCACCGACCCGGCGAACAAAATCGTCTTCGCCACGATGGAGGAGGGGATTTACGAGGTGGACGTGAAGACGCTCGCGGTCAAAGAACTTTGGGCTGACGAGCAGAAGAAATCCGGACGCAAGGCCAACCTTCCCGGCTACCACGGCAAAGGTTTTTATTCTGCGCAAGGCCGCTACGTCTATGCGAACAACGGCGACCACGCCGCCGCCGCGCGCAAAGACCCGACTGTTCCCAGCGGCGTCCTCGCCGAATGGGATGGTCAGGCCGACCAATGGACCGTCGTCCGCCGCAATCAATTCACCGACGTGACCGGCCCGGGCGGCATCGCGGGCAATCCGCCCGGCGACGACCGGCTCTGGAGCATCGGCTGGGACCACCGCTCGCTCATCCTCATGCTGCTCGACGGCGGCCAGTGGCATTCGTTCCGGCTGCCCAAGGCGTCGCACTGCTACGACGGCGCGCACGGCTGGAACACCGAGTGGCCGCGCATCCGCGACATCGGGGAAGACGCGCTGCTCATGACGATGCACGGCACGTTCTGGAAATTTCCGAAAACCTTTTCCGCCGCCAACACCGCCGGGCTCGCGCCCCGTTCCTCTTACCTGAAAGTCATCGGCGATTTCTGCCGCTGGCAGGACCGCCTCGTCTTCGGCTGCGACGACACCGCGCAAAACGAGTTCCTCAACAAGGATCGCCTGAATGGCAATCTCGCCGGCCCGGGCAAATCGCAGTCGAATCTCTGGTTCGTCGAGCCGAACGCGGTGGACGCCTTCGGCCCGGCGCTCGGCCGTGGCGCGGTCTGGCTCAATGACGATGTGAAAGCCGGCGTTGCGAGCGAACCATTTTTGTTTTCCGGCTTCGCGCATCGCTCGCTCTTTCTGACGCACGACAGCGCCGAAAAAATTTCCTTTACGTTGGAAGTGGATGTGAAGGGCGACGGCCACTGGACGAAGTTGCGCGACGTTTCCGTCGCGCCGAACAGCAGCGCGTGGCTGGAATTTTCCGCCAAGGAAGCCGGCGCGTGGATTCGCGTCACCCCCGACCACGACGCGACGAAGGCCACGGCGTTCTGCCATTTCCGTGGCGAGGACAGGCGCAAGCCGGAAGCCGCGTCCATGTTTGCCGGTATCGCGCAGCCTGCCGACAATGCAATCAGCGGTGGGTCGCTTCACGCGCGCGGTGGTGAGGCCAAGACCCTGCGCCTGCTCGCGCGGAATACCGCCGGGCAGTTGGGTTGCTACGATCTCGATGGCCAGCTGCAGCTTCGCGGGGTTCAGGATGCTGAAGGCGTGGCGTGGATGGCAAAGAACACCGCGATTCCGCAGCCCGCCATCACCGCCGATGCCGCGTCGGTGCTCTATGTGGACGCCCAAGGCAACCGTTGGCGCCTGCCGAAGGGAGCCGCCGCCTTCGACCAGCCTGGCGTGCTTGGGCATGCGCGTCTGAGTCGCGAAGTGTGCACCGAGCGCAACCTGTTGAATGTCGGCGGCACGTTCTACGAATTGCCCGCTGAGAATGCGGGCGGCTTCATCAAGCTCCGACCCATCGCCACCCACAACCGTCGCCTCCACGATTTTGCCAGCTATCGCGGGATGCTGGTGATGAGCGGCATCGGTGACGGCGCGCAGGGCGAGCACATCATCCGCAGCGACGATGGCCGGTGCGCGTTGTGGGTCGGCGCGGTGGATGATCTCTGGCAGTTCGGCAAGGCGCGCGGCGTCGGCGGGCCGTGGTTGGATACGCCGGTGAAGGCGAAGGTTCCGAGTGACGCCTATCTTGCCACCGGCTACGACCGAAAGCGGCTCGCGCTTTCTCACACGAGCACGGGAACGGTCACTTTCAGGGTGGAAGCGGATTTCACCGGCACGGGGCAATGGAGCGAAGTGGTTTCGCTGAATGTGAAGCCCGGCGAAAAGCTGGAGCACAAGTTTCCCAATGCCTTCGGCGCGTATTGGTTGCGCCTGGTTGCTGACCAAGACACCACGGCCACCGCCACCTTCACCTACGAATGAAACCCACCCACTTCATGAAGCACACACACCTGTTCCCGATCGCATTACTGGTTCTGCAGGCCGCATCCCCTGCCGCGCCGCCGCCGGGCTACCAGCTCGCCTGGTCGGAGGAGTTCACCGCGCCCGCGCTCGACACGAACAAATGGTTCTACCGCACCGGCGAGCGCTTGCTGAGTTTCCAAAAGCCGGAGAATGTCTCCGTCACCAACGGCTTGCTGCGCCTCGCGCTCAAAAAAGAGGACGCCGGCAACGTCCATTACACCGCGGGCGGGGTGATTAGTCGGCAGACCTTCCAGTATGGCTATTACGAAGCGCGCTTCCGCTGCCCAAAGAGCGCCGGCTGGCACACGTCGTTTTGGACAATGAAGTATTTTCACGCCGGCGACACGACCACCGGCGTGGACTTCGCCCAACAGGTGGCGCGCGGCAGCGGCGCGGTCAAGGCGCAGGAGATTGACATCTGCGAGCAGGACTCCGTGAACAACCGCTCCTATTCGGCGGGCGTGATTGACTGGAGCGGGAAGAGTGGCAAGAAGACCGTCGACTTCGGGCGTAAGTATTACCACGCGCCGGACGAGGAAGTGCCTGATTTCGCGGCGGACTTCCATGTCTGGGGCTGCGAGTTCACGCCGACGGACGTGAAGTTCTTCCTCGATGGCAAACTGACTCACCAGACCGACGCGACGCAGTTTCCGCACGGCGAACAGAACGTCTGGCTCACCTGCGTCGGTGTTCTCTGGGGCAAGCCGGTGAAGCCGAAACAAATTGATGACCGCGCCCTGCCGGCGTACTCGGAGTTCGACTGGGTGCGAGTTTACACGAAGCCCTGACCGACCGGCCGCAAACTTTTTCAGAGACAAACTGTATGACTACCCATCCCTCCGTCGCCCAACGTCAGCTTGAGACGCGGCATTTGCAGTGCGATCTCGCCGTCATCGGCGGCGGCTTGGCGGGCGTGTGCGCGGCCATCACCGCCGCACGCGCCGGACTCAAAGTGGTCCTCGTCCAGGATCGTCCGGTGCTCGGCGGCAACGCCTCCAGCGAAGTGCGCCTGTGGATTCTCGGCGCGACGTCGCACATGGGCAACAACAACCGCTGGGCGCGCGAGGGCGGGGTGATTGACGAACTGCTCGTCGAGAACATGGCGCGCAATCCGGAGGGCAACGCCCTCATCATGGACACCGTGATAATGGAAAAAGTCGTGTCGGAGAAAAACATCACGCTGCGGCTGAACACGGCGGTGCATGATTTGGAAAAGACGGATGCGGACACGATCAAATCGGTGCGGGCATTCTGCGCGCAGAATTCCACGGCTTACGAAATCACCGCGCCGCGGTTCTGCGATGCGTCGGGCGACGGCATCGTCGGCTTCCTGGCGGGGGCAGCGTTTCGCATCGGCACGGAGGCCCAGTCCGAGTTCGGCGAAAAATTTGCGCCCACCCAGGCGAACAGCGAACTGCTCGGCCACTCGCTTTACTTCTATTCCAAGGACACAGGCCACCCGGTCAAATTCATCGCGCCGAGTTACGCGCTGGCGGACATCACTAAAATCCCGCGCTATCGCGATTTTAAGTCGAGCGATTCCGGCTGCCGGCTGTGGTGGCTCGAATGGGGCGGCAACCTCGACACCGTTCACGAAACCGAAACCATCAAGTGGGAACTGTGGAAGGTCGCCTACGGCGTTTGGAATTACATCAAGAACTCCGGCAACTTTCCCGAAGCGGAAAACCTGACGCTCGAATGGGTCGGCACGATTCCCGGCAAACGCGAGAGCCGCCGCTTCGAGGGCGACCACATGATCATCCAGCAGGATTTGATCGAGCAACGGCAGCATCCCGACGCGGTCTCCTTCGGCGGCTGGGCGATTGATTTGCATCCGAGCGACGGGGTGTTCAGCGAGAAACCCGGCTGCCAGCAATGGCATGCCAAGGGCGTCTTTCAGATTCCCTATCGCAGCCTTTACAGCCGCAACATCAAAAATCTTTTCCTCGCCGGTCGCATCATCAGCGCGTCGCACATCGCGTTCGGTTCAACGCGCGTGATGGCGACGTGCGCCCATAGCGGTCAGGCCGTCGGTCAGGCCGCCGCGTTGTGCCAGCGGCATAACTTGAATCCGCGCGACATCACGGCGCGGCCT
Organism: Verrucomicrobiota bacterium; assembly: GCA_025457745.1. Lineage (GTDB taxonomy): Bacteria > Verrucomicrobiota > Verrucomicrobiia > Limisphaerales > JADLHS01 > JALOTT01. The sequence goes on along the minus strand of JALOTT010000064.1, from coordinate 2,982 downwards.
TACATCACCGAGTTGCAGCGCGAACTGCTCAAGCGTGGACAATACATCCCCGGTGTCGCGCTGGAGGACAAGGACAACCTCGTCAACACCGCGTCCCTTGCCGCGAGCAGCGAGTTGAGTTTGAGCGAACTCAAGCCGTGCGGCGAAACGCGCGAATTGGATTTCGCCCGCGCCATGATGCTGCCGGTTCAGGCCGGCCCGATGTCCAAGGTCGCTTATCTCCTCGACGTTTCCGCCCCGACGGAACTCGAAGCGCAACTGCGGATCAGCAGCAAGCCGGACAATCACACGCCGGACGTGACGCTCAAGACGCTCAAGCTCCCGCTCAAGCCCGGCTCGCGGCAGAGCGCGACGCTCGATTTCGGGGCGGTCATTGACGAGCCGCGTTATGCGTTCGTCTGCCTGATGGCGAATCCGCATGTTTCGATTCACTTGAGCGACCAGCGGTTGACCGGCGTGCTGGCGGTTTCGCAGAAGTTCAATCGCGCCGTCGCCAAGACGCCGCGCCAAGAACCGCCGCCGGACAGCGGCATTGAGGCGTTTGAATTCTGGATTCCCGAACGCCGGCCCGGCGGAAAAAACTTCGCCTGCCAGATCACCCCCGCGCTGTCAGTTTTCGGCGTGACGAATCTGACCAACGGCTTGGCCCGTCCCGTGCGCCAGCCGAACGCGTGGGTCGCTGCGTTCGAGGACGAGCAGCCCTGCCTGAAGCTGACTTGGTCCAAACCGCAGAAAATCTCGCGCATCGAGTTGATGTTCGACTGCGACTACGATCATCCGATGGAGTCCGTGTTGATGGGCCATCCCGAGCGGGTGATGCCGTTCTGTGTGCCGAACGTCGTGGTGTTGAACCCGCGCGCCGTGCGCGACGCGAAGCCGGCGCAACCGGTCGCCGCCACGGTGAAGGTTGTCGGCGCGAGTGGCTATGCGACGGAACTGCTGCACAAGAACGGCAACGGAAATGGCAACGGCAACGGTGCAGGTGAAACGCCTCCGCCCGGCCTGCTGGCGCAGTTGGTGGACAATCACGAAACGCGCCGCGGGCTGGAATTTGAATCGCCGGCGACGACGGATTGTCTGGAGATTCATCTGACTGCGCCCAATGAATTCATCCCGGCGGCGCTGTTTGAAGTGCGGTGTTTTGCCAATCTTTGAATCCCCCCTGGATCATGTTTGCATCAGAAATGTTCCGGCACACCCGCGCAACCTCCTTCGCCCTGGCCATTCTATCTCTGGTCGGCGGTTTCTCGAGCGGTCACGCGGCAACCAACGCGGCAACCAATGCCGCGGGCTACGACTTCAACGCCATGCTCCAGCCCGTGCCGGCGACGGCGAAATGGGTGGACACGAATTACAACATCTGGTGCGGCTCGGCGGTGAAGGGTGACGATGGGAAATACCACCTGTTCTATTCACGCTGGCCGCAGAAATTTGGTTTCCCTGCGTGGGTCACGCACTCCGAGGTGGCGCATGCGGTGAGCGATTCGCCGTTTGGGCCGTGGGCGCATCACGATGTGACGTTGCCGGCGCGCGGGACGAATTTCTGGGACGGCTCTTGCACGCATAATCCGACGGTTCTTCGCGTTGGCAAAAAGTTTTACCTCTATTACACGGGCAACTATGGCGACGGCGTGGTGCGGAAGTCGCTCAACTGGACACATCGGAATCATCAACGCATCGGTGTGGCGGTGGCGGATTCGCTCGACGGCCCGTGGTTGCGCTTCGACAAACCTACCGTGGACATCAGCCGCGACACCAACGCGCCCGACGCGCTCGGAGTCAACAATCCCGCCGTGACGTTAAGACCAGATGGCAGCGTGCTGATGATTTACAAGGCCATCGGATTGAAACGTCCGCTGCCGTTCGGCGGGCCGGTGTCGCACCTCGTCGCGACGGCGGACAGCCCGACCGGGCCGTTCACGAAACATCCCGGCGAAGTGTTCGGCGCGAAGGGCGTGATGTTCGCGGCGGAAGATCCATTCATCTGGCGCGGCGCGGATCGCTACTGGGCGGTGGTGAAGGATAACGAGGGCAATTTCACCAAGCGCGGCTATTCGCTCGCGTTGTGGGAATCGGCGGATGGCTTTGATTGGAAATTGTCGCCGCATCCGTTCGTCGCGAATCCGGGAAGCATCCGCTGGGCGGACGGCCACGAGGAAAAACTCACCACGCTGGAGCGTCCGCAACTGCTGTTTGCAAATGGTGAGCCCGTCGCGCTGTGTTGCGCGGCGGCCAGCAACCAATCGCGCGACGGCAGTTTCAACGTGCAGATTCCCTTGAAGGCGGCGAAGTGATTTGCTCGCCGGAGCGCGGGGCGGCAACGGCGCGTCCAAATCGGAAACGGAGCGGCTGTAGTTTGAAGTCCAAGGCAACCATCACTCGCGCCCGGTCCTCTGCTTGAGCCAGCCGGTGACGACGGATTGCCTGGAACTGCGCCTGCTTGCGCCGGTGGCCCATGCGCCCGCCGCCTTGTTCGAGGTGCGTTTTTATGCCGCATGATAACACTCCAATCTTGTGACTATACTATACGAATTGGTACATTCGCCTGGTAATTCATCAGCGATGAAAAACAAATTCCGATCAGCAACAAATGTAAGCGGCCTGGCGCTCGCCAGTCTGGTGGCCGCACCCGCTTGGGCGCTCATCACTCATTCCATGAAAACGTCAAAAACTCTGTCTCTGGTTCTCTTCGCGATCACGCTGGCAGCCATTCATCCGGGCGACACCCAGGCGGCGCCCGGCGACGAACATTGGGATTACCAGTTTCGAATGCGGGGCGTGGATGAACCGATCTGGACCATCGTCACGAATGGAATGGATCTCTACATCGGCGGACTCTTCCAACTGGTCGGAGATACGGCGGCGAACCGGATCGCGAGATTCGACGGCTTGCGCTGGTCGCCGCTGGGCGGCGGGCTGCTCGGTAACGGTTTGCTCACCCAAGTCCGGGCGATCGCCTTCCAAGGAACCAATCTGTACGCC
>JALOTT010000063.1 GCA_025457745.1 Verrucomicrobiota bacterium | reverse complement strand
TTCAACGCCATGAGCAATATGTAGTGCCAAACGCCGATTCGCATATTTGCACCTCGCTCATGCACAGCAGGATACAAAATCAAGGTGTAGAAGATCGGTGAAAGCCTGAGCGCGTGGACAAACCGCGGGGGGAATTTTTCCACACCAAATGGACCGGCACCGGCGACCGCGTGCCCAGCAGCACCGATACGGTCTGCCCCGTAGCGGCGTTTCGGCAGAGCGCCGCTGACTGCAAACCTACGCGGAAGAATGCGGCACTCTGCCGAGACGCCGCTACGCGAATTCACATTGTCGGCGGCGGATCAAACTGACGGCGGCGTTTCGCCCCGTTCCTCAAACCAGTAGCGCAGGAAAACCAAATCCCCGGCATCCTTCTCGCGATGGGTGACGGCCTTCATCCGCCACAACAACCGGGGTGACGCAAATGGAATCGGCACACCCTGGACCTCGCGCACGACCACGTCCTTGGCCGCTTCCGCGTATTCAATCCCGCCCGCCGAGCGCATCAGGTCCACGAGGATTTCGTCGGCCACGCGGATGACGTTGTATTGCTGGAGTTCGCCCTGCCGCAATTCGCGAACGGCGTTATCGGGCAGAGTGGCGAGGGCGGAAAAGACCTTGGCTTCATTCGCGGGGTCCACGGCGACCATGAGATCTACATCCATGGTCCGACGGTTGTAACCCGCCGCGCGAATCGCGAAGCCGCCAATGACAACGTAGTGCGCGCCCCGTTGGTTCAACTCGCGGCACAAGTCGCGCAAGTCCTCGACGGTCGGCTCGCGCGATTCTAACTCGGGCGTGGACGGGCGATCATCCGCCATAACCAATCGTCTGCCTCCTCATGCGTGTGAAACCGGTAAACGCCGCGGGGCACCCGAAAGCCGCCAAATGCCTTGCGCCAGGCAATCGAATCGGCCTTCCGGCTGTGCTCGATGGACAAAGGATCAGGCGTCTTGGTTCGCCTGCCGACGACCTTGTCTATCTTTTCCTCAACGTTGATGAACGGCTGTTTCACGGCAGGCCCAGCGTAGACCACGCACTGACCGGATGCAAGCCGCGCAAACACGTTGCCAAACAGCTTGACAAAGGCGGCTTGTCGGAAACGAATTATCTGTGGATAATTCAAGCATGAGCGCGCAGGAAATTTTAATCGCAGAAATCAAGCGCCAGCCTGAGCCGGTGGTGCGAGAAGTTCTGAACTACTTGAAATTTTTGGAACGCCGGCGCGAAGAGGAGGCTTGGACTGACCTGCTGCCCTCGCGCGAAGTCGAACAGGAGAAGCTGGACATTCTCGACGGCAGGTGAAACCGAAGCTCTATCTGGAAACAACGATCCCAAGTCTGCTCGTGGCGAGGCCGGGCAGGGATTTAATCATGGCCGCGGATCAGCAGACTACGCTCGAATGGTGGGACACACGGCGCGGGAGATTTCAGCTTTTTGTGTCGGAACTTGTGCTTGAGGAAGCAGCCAAGGGCGACCGCACCCTCGCAGCCCGACGTTTGGCCGCCATCGCTCCGTGCGGTGTCTTGGAAGCAACCGATGCGGCGCGGTCACTCACCGTGCAATTGCTCGAGTCGGGCCTTATTCCAGGCAAAGCTGCAGCCGACGCCGCGCACATTGCCCTGGCAGCGGTTCACGGCATGGATTTTCTTCTGACGTGGAATTGCCGGCACATTGCCAATGCGATGACCGTGGATCGCGTGCGCGCGCTTTGCGCGCGGCAAGGCTTTCCGGCCCCGGTGATCTGCACTCCCTATGAACTTATGCTACCGTGAACCATATGAAACACGAAATCCTTGAGGAAGTCTGGCGAGTTCGCGACCAGATATCTGCGGAATGTGGCTACGACGTGCATCGCCTATTCAAACACTTGAAGGCCCTCGAAGCGCAACACAAGGACCGGTTGGTTTCATTTGCCGCGCGCAAGACAACCAAGTTGGTTCGTAAGAAACGCCACGCTGCGCCCGCCTGACTTCGCTTACAAGCAAGTGGACAAACCGCGTGGCCAGTTCTTCCATGCCCACTGGACCGGCCCCGGCAGACGCGTGGCCAGCAGCACCTGCACGGTCTGACCCGTAGCGGCGGCTCGGCAGAGCGCCGCTGACCGGAAGTCAAAGGAAGAATGCGGCGTTCTACCGAAACGCCGCTACGCGAATTAACAGCGCCCGCTCCGGTTCGCGCGCTTGCTTCAATACCCAGCCGCGTTCGTGAGCAGCCGGGGAACCCTGCCATCGCCCGCAAAGTCAAACTGCCATTGGCACAGGCGGCAGGATCTGGTACAGTGCAGCCATGACGACAGAGCCTGCTCGTTTTTTTGAACGTCGCGCCGACGTATGCGGCGGCGAATCGGTGGTGAAGGGGACGCGTGTGACCGTGCGCACCGTGCTCGCCAGCCTGGCCGAAGGCGCCACCATCGAGGAGATTCTGGCCGACTTTCCCACGCTAACCGAAGCCGCTGTGCGCGCGGTCATCGCCTTCGCCGCAGCCTCGGCGGAGGAGGATTTGCCGGTGCCCGCCGCGCCCGTGCCGGCATGAGAATCAAGCTGGACGAAAACCTGCCAGAATCGCTGACCGCCTCGCTCGCGGCGCAGGGCCACGAAGTGGACAATGTGCGGCTGGAGGCATTGGTTGGGCGTTCCGACCCGGAGATCTGGCAGGCCGCACAAACCAGCCGCCGGCTTCTCGTCACGCAAGACCTCGATTTCTCCGACATCCGCAAGTTTGCCCCGGGCACACACCATGGACTGCTGCTTGTCCGGCTGCGCCTGCCCGGTCGGCGGGCGTTGGCCAGCCGGTTGGTGAATGTCTTCAAAACCGAAGCCGTGGAGACTTGGTCGCGTTGTTTCGTCCTGGTGACGGACTGGAAGATCCGCGTGTACCGACCGAAGGGCTGACGGGCTGTCCTGCGGCCTGCGCCCTTGCCCGAAAAAGCGGCCGCGTTCGTGCGAACGCGGACCAAACTTTGCCTGCCGACCGACGTTTCACCTTCAACGCTCGTTCCGCGCCTGGTACGGCGCGGGGACGGCGCAGCGCGCCGGCCCTGCCAGCTCCCGCTCAAGCCGCGCGCGGAATATCCGCGCTACGGGCCTTGATACTCGTAGGCGCCCATGTCCACCTTGGGGTTGCCGTCGCTGTTGCCGTCCACCACGCGCCAGTTGCCGTCCAGGTCCGTGGCGGGGAGGAGTTGGAAGCCGGGCACGGTGGGGTAGTAGTCCATGTAGTTGTTGCCGGCGTCAATGCACGGGGAGCCGGTGCCGAGGCGCAGATCGCCGCTGGCGCCGTTGACGAACTTCGGGTCGGCGGTGAAGTTCCCGGCCCCAGGAAACAGATTGGCGTCTGCGAGACAAGACGTTCTTACTCTTACGTTCGGTGTATAAAGGTATTGATCCCATCTCCCGTTACCCCAGAAGGCGCTATTCTCTATCCGCAACGAGGATTGGTTATTTCGCATTGTGATGCCACCACCCTCGGCAGGGCAGCTATTCGAGCAAAAACTCGAGTTGAGAACGTAGAGAGAAACCGTTGGACTGTCCCCCCAAGAAGCAAAGATCGCGCCCGCCGCACTAGTGCTGTCGCCGCTTGCGCTGTTTTTCCAGAAGACACTTTGTACCACCTCCACGACGACGTTGGTAACGTAATAGCCGATGGACAGCCCGCCGCCCCACTTGGCGGTGTTTTCCTGGAAACGGCATTTGGAGATCCTGATTAACGCGTTATTATACGCGTAGATTCCACCGCCTTCATTTCCGCTGCTGTTCAGGCTGAAGGTGCATCCTTCGACGAAGTTGCTCCCTCCGCCCACCCAAAGGCTACCCCCCCCATAAACCAATGCCAGAGTATTGGCTTCATTTAGGATGAACTGGCAGTTGGTCAGGGTAAGCATTCCGGCGTCCGACGCCTTGAAATACATGCCTCCGCCATTCATATCCGCAGAGTTTTGGAGGAACAGACAGTCCGAGATCATCAGTTTCCCAGCCCCCACCGTTTCCCGAGCGCATAATCCGGCACCATTCGCCGCGTGATTGGCTCGGAAAAACAGACGCTTAAGCTGAGGCCACGCATTAGTGCAATAGAATCCGCCTCCGGAACCGCCCGGTGAATTGCCGCCTGTGATCGTGAACCCGTCCAAAACCGTCCCGGAACCCACACCAGCCTCCGCCCAGCAGACATTGTAGCTGTTGTCGGTGAAGGAATTCGTATTTTCGCTATACGTGCTCGCGTCATTGTTCATCAGATCGCCCGACAACACGGTGCCGTTGAAGATCGGGTCGGATTCCCGCTGGCTCAACTTGGTTTCCACACCGCTGAACCCGCCATAGACAGCCGTGTTGTTGACCAACTCGAATCTCGCAGCTCGGTTGGTCGTGGTTGGAGTCGGTTTGTACACTCCGGCAGCCACCCAGATTTCGGCCACATCGTCAGTTGAGATACTAGTCGTCGCCAAGCCATTGCTGGCAAACTTGAGGGCGTCCTGGAGGTTGGTGAGGGCTGTGGCCCAAGTGGCCCCATTTGTGGCGCTGTTTCCGCCGTGAACCGCATCCGCCTTCACCCGGAGCACTTTGGCAGGAACGGTCGGGTGCGGATCCACGCCGTCCGCCAGTCCATCGTCATCGGTGTCAGGCCGGGTGGGGTCGGTCTTCAATTGGTATTCTTGGGAGTCATTCAAGCCGTCGCCGTCCTGGTCGGCCGCGCTGGGGTCGGAATAGACGTGGTTGGTTTGGTTCAGAACGATGACATTCCAGCCTGTGCGGGCCTCGAAGACGTCGAGCAGCCCGTCGCCGTCAGAGTCTCCGGGCTGGGGCGAGCCTGGAGTGGGAGTCTCGGTCGTTCCGTAGTGCTGTTCTTCCGGAGCGAACAGACCGTCGCCGTCGTCATCGCGTATGAACGAGAGAAGGACTGACTCGCCGGCTTGAAGGGTGATGTCTTCGAAATTGGTTCGCACCAGCGTCCGGTCGCCCGACCAGCCCACGATCCAGAAACCGTTCGTGGCGCTGGTGGTGACGACATTGCGGATAGAATAGACCACGCTCTCGTTCGTGGCGTTGGTAGGCACGAGAGCCTGGAGGTTGGTCGTTTGAAACGGAATGTGCAGGATGTTGGTCATGACGAAACCCATCGTGACGCCCGCGTAGTCGCCGTTCTCTTTCCGCTCCACGTTGGTGGCCACCCGATATTCCTCGTTGGTCCCGTTGCCGTAATCAATTTCCACCCGCGCGGTTCGCCAGCGGGTCACTTCTTCCAGATAATCGAAGTTCAGCCCCTCGGCATTCTCCAGTTCGTAGAAGGCGGGTTCGAGGTAAAGGCTATTGGGCCGGGCGATGAATTCCTTGACCCTGTCGGCATTGAGCCCGGTGGCTTGGACTTGCAGGACCGGCGTGCTGTCACCGGGGGCGAGAGTGATGCCGTTGGCCCCCAGCGCCGGAACCAGCGTGGCCAGTGTTTTGAACTCCCTGTTGGGGCCGCCATTGCCGGGCGACCAGTAACGGACAGTCAAACCAAAATCCTTGAGCGTGTAGGTGATGGGGCCGGTGTTGACCAGCCGGATGCCGCCGCTCATCGAGCCGCTGGCGGCAGTCTCGGTGCGGGTCCGCGAGTCGGTGGTGTAGTCCGAATAGGAATTCTCGGTGGTTTTCGAGGTCCCGCCGCTGAATGTCACAGTCTCTTCTAATCCAAAAGTGGCCTCGGTCTTGGTCTCTGTCTCAAACCCTGCCTTAGCTAATCCAGCTGATATCTGCGCTCCGATCGTCAAGCTCGCCTTGACGCAGGTGGCTGAAGACCAAGTGGTGCTCGTGGTGTCACTGGTGCTGAGTTCCCCGCCATACTGACGGGACTGCCCAGCCTCCTCGGCATATTGGACGTCCAGCCGGATGTCCACGGCGTCCACCATTTCCATTTTCAGCTTGGGCAGTTGCGCCACCAACGGGCTGCGGCCGGGTTGGTCGTATTCCTCGTAGTCGGTCCGCCCGTCGCCGTCGGTATCTTCCAGCGTGGGCGAGGTGTGGAGCAGGCGAAGTTCGTTGCCGTCGAAAAGCTGGGCTTTGGGCGGCAGGTTGTGGTTCGGCCCACGCGCGTCGCCGTCGGTGTCCACGCTGGTGGGCGAGGTGTGCCATTTGAACCACTCGTCGCCGTCGGAAAGACCATCGCCGTCGGTGTCGGTGGCGCGGGGATCGGTGCCGAGCAGCCATTCCCAGAAATCTTCAACGCCGTCGCCATCGGTGTCGCCCAGGCTGGGATCGCTGGTGACGTGCCGCTCGACGAGGCCATCGGTGCCGTAGCCGTGGGTGTCTATGAAAATGGTCCAGCCGTTGGTCTCAAACCAGCCGTCCAGGCCGTCGCCGTCAATGTCGCCCGGCGGGTCTTTGTCCACCAGCCGGAAGAAAGCCAGGGGGTTGGTCATGGGGATTTCGCGGAAGCTCATGCCCTTGGAGCCGGGCACGTCCAGCCAGACCGGGTTGGCCAGATTGGTGGCTTGCTGGAGTTCGATGGCGGGGGCGCCATACCAGATCAGGTTGAGTTTGTTGCTGGTGCACTCGCTGGAGAGCTTGAACTCGACAGCGTACGCACGCGGGTTGATTTGGGTTGAAACGGCGAGCAGCAGCGCGGAGAGCACGAGCAGTCGCAGCGGGATGTTTTGTTTGTTTTTCATAAAGTCAGTTTTTCAGGTTGTGGACGGAAGTGGAGGGGGAAAGGGGAAAAGGCGGAAGGTCGGGCATTGCCGCCACGAACTGGCTCGGAACTGGTAGGGCGCGTCACTCCGTGCGCGCCGGGGTTGGGGATATTCGGGAACGGCGCGCACGGAGTGACGCGCCCTACCTCGGCGGCTACGGGGGAATGGATTTTGAGCGCGCGGCGGGCGGGCCGCGGGCGCAAGGTGGCAGCGTCGTGCGGGGGAATTAAATGACGAGCGGCACCACCAGACTTCTGTTGGCGGGCGGAACTTTGCAAGTATGCCTTCCGATCTGCTTCATCTTTGCAACGAACGCGATTCAGTTTCTCGGCGGGCGATCCGATCATCCGATTGACCTGCGAGGACGTCAGTGTCCTCGAACCCTTACCGAAACGAAGCCACCCGCTTCGTTGGCCGCACTTCATCACTTTGACCGGTGGAGGTCGAGCTTTTTTTAGTAATCGCAATGGCGGATTCTGCCACGCGAACGGGACCGGCACCGGCGGCCACGTGGCCAACTCCACTTACCACGGTGTAAACCTGTAGCGGCGGTCTATGACCGCCGCTCAATCGTCGCTCATAGAGCGACGCTACAAAGAGATTCAAAGCGCGGGTTTCGGCCCGCGCGCTTGTTTCAGGGCCGATCTTCTGACGATGTGCGGTTGTTTCGCGACCGTCCTTCTGGTAGTCCTTCCGCGATGCAATTGCCAGTCAACAAGACTAAGATCGTCTGCACCATCGGGCCGGCGTCCAGTGCTCCGGCAGTGATGGAGCAGATGCTGCGCGCCGGTATGAACGTGGCGCGGCTCAATTTCTCACATGGAGATTTCGCAGAAAAGGCCGGCCTCGTTGCCAGCCTCCGCGCCGCCGCCCGCGCGACCGGACGGCGCGTGGCGATCCTGGCCGATCTGTCCGGGCCCAAAATGCGGATCGGCCAGTTGGGCGTCGAACCGGTGCAACTGGAATCCGGCCAGAGCTTCACCCTGACGACGGAGAACATCGTGGGCGATGCGAAACGTGTTTCGATGACCTTCCCGCGTCTGCCGCAGGTGGTGAAACCGGGCCACGCGCTGTTTCTCAACGACGGGCTGATCCAGCTTGAGGTCGTGAAGGTGGAGCGGAGCGAGGTCCACTGCCGGGTGCTCGTCGGCGGCGAATTGCGCTCGCGCAAGGGGCTGAACCTGCCGGGCATTGATCTCGGCATCAGCGCTTTCACGGAGCGCGATCATGAATGTCTGAAGTTCGCGCTCGAACAGGGCATGGACGCGGTCAGCCAATCGTTCGTGCAAACGGCGGACGATGTCCGGGCCGTGCGCGACGCGGCGGCGGCGCTCGGTCACAAACCGTTTGTCATCGCCAAAATCGAGCGGGCCGGCGCGTTGGAACATTTGGACGCCATTCTGGAGGCAGCGGACGGCATCATGATTGCGCGCGGCGACCTGGGCGTGGAAGTGCCCATCGAACAGATCGCCGTCGTCCAGAAATCCATCATGCAAAAGGCGAACCGGCTCGGCAAACCGGTCATCACCGCCACGCAGATGCTGGAATCCATGACGAACAGCCGCCTGCCCACGCGGGCGGAAGCCACCGACGTAGCCAATGCCATTCTGGACGGCACGGATTGCGTGATGCTCTCCGGCGAATCGGCGCTGGGCCGGTACCCAGTGGAGGCCGTGACGATGCTGGCGAAGATTTCCGCCGCCGTTGAACCGCACCGGCGACGATCTGCCGTGCGCGAAACCCTGCGTTCCGAACGTCTGTACGGCGAGGTGCGGTTGCGGGACGTGATCGCCCTGGCGGTGGAGGACACGTTCGAGCACGTGACCCCGGCGGCGGTGTTGGTGCCCACGTTGAGCGGCGCCACGGCGCGCAGCATCGCGCGGTTCCGCCTGCCGGCCTGGATTGTGGCCGTCAGTCCGCACGAGGCCACCTGCCAGCAGCTTTTGTTTTCCCACGGCGTCCTGCCCGAACACGAGGCCCAATTGCCGGAGAGCTGGAACACCTATGCGCAAGCATGGGCGCGTTCCCGCAACCTGGACGGCAACCTGATGCTCCTGACCGAGGGGCCGTCATCGAAGAATCCCCAGGCGAACCACCGCATGGAACTCATCGAACTGAAGCGCCCTTGACGCGCAGCAGATGGCCGGCCACGACTACTTCGCTGCGCACACCTACGAGCGCGGGGACAAACCGCGCGGCGGATTTTTTCACACCCACTGGACCGGCCCGGGCGGCCGCGCGGTCGGCAGCACTTACCCCGTTTGATGGGCAGGGTTGACCTGCCGGTCAGCCAGGCCGGCCTCATGATACCAATTCTCGATGACAACCGGAACAAAACCGGGTAGGGCGGGCAGTCCTTCTGTCCGCCGCTCGTCCCAACACGGCTCACGGCGCGCACGGAGTGACGCGCCCTACCCATGTGCCGAATCCCACTGGGAGATTGTATGAGACATCGCCGCGATATTCCTTCTCATCACAGCTACGAAGCAGCTCACGGAGCTGGGGTGGTGGTTTATTCCGGTTCTGCGATTTCCAGGAATCCGTGGAGTTGCCGGAGGCGGGTGGGATGCCGCATTTTGCGCAGCGCCTTGGCTTCAATCTGGCGGATGCGCTCGCGCGTGACCCGGAATTGACTGCCGACTTCCTCCAGCGTGCGGGCGCAACCGTCGCCCAAGCCGAAGCGTAATTCGAGCACCTTACGCTCCCGCGCGGTGAGACTGCACAGCACATCCTCCAGCTTGTCTTTCAAGAGGCTGAAGCTCGTGACGTCCAACGGGCTGGCGGCGGATTTGTCCTCGATGAAATCGCCGAAGCTGACGTCGTCCCCGTCGCCGACCAGGGAATGGAGGGAGATGGGCTGTTGGGCAATTTTCAGCACCACCTGCACGCGGTCCAGGGGTAGCCCCATCTCGTCGGCGATTTCTTCAGGCGTCGGTTCGCGGCCAAAGTCCTGCAACAAACGTTTCTGCGTGCGCATCAGTCGGTTGATGACGTCAATCATGTGCGCCGGAATGCGAATGGTGCGCGCCTGGTCGGCGATGGAGCGGGCGATGGCCTGGCGGATCCACCACGTGCCGTAGGTGGCAAATTTGTAGCCGCGACGGTATTCGAATTTCTCGACGGCCTTCATCAGGCCCATGTTGCCTTCCTGGATGAGATCGAGAAACGAAAGGCCGCGGTTGGCGTAATGTTTGGCGATGGAAATGACGAGCCGGAGGTTGGCTTCCACCATCTCGATCTTGGCCTGGCTGGCGCGGGCGGCGTAGCGTTTCAACCGCTTGTACATCTGGAGGTAGTTCTGGCATGGCTGGCGCACAAATTCCTCCAAGGCTTTGATCCGACACCGTACGGATTGAATGGCAACCTGGGATGGTGGCGACTTCGGCAGTTTATCCCATTCCCGAATCTGGCGCAGGCACGACTGGATTTGGTCGTGAATGTTTTCGGCGACCAGGACCATTTCCTCGATGACCTTCTGCTTGTAGGCGAATTTGCCGAAGCTGTGCTGTAGTTTCTGATCCGCCCCGGCCAACGCGGCGGCGGCCCGCTGACGACGGACTTTGGACGTCGCGTTTTGCCAGGCGGCGTATTTTTTGTCCACCCACCGGTCAAGGTCCCGCACCTGGGGGATGAGCTTGCGCAACTCGCGCAAATGCCGGTCGCGACTGTCCGCCTTCCGGTCAATGATGACGCGTTCAAAGCGTTCCTTGGGCGGATTGGCAACGAGTCTCTCGGCCAGGGCAATGTGCTCCTTGCCGGCAAAACCAAGGCGGTAGATGATTTTGGTGACTTCCGCCACGGCATTTTCAATCCGCCGGGAAATCTCAACTTCCTGGTTGCGGGTGAGCAGCGGCACCTGACCCATCTGCTTGAGATACATCCGCACCGGGTCGTCCAGAATATCCAGCCGCGCCTTTTCCGCTTCTTCCTCTGATCCGGATGATTTGATCCGATCAACTTCCGCCTGGTCAACGATGTCTATTTCCAGGTTGCGCAACTTGACGTGAATTTCATCGCGTTCCTCCGGCGATGTCAGATGAGTGGACAGCACCTCGTTGACATCGCCGTGGGTCAGATAGCCCTGTTCCCGCGACAGGTGGACAAGTTCCTTCACCTTCGCGGCGATCCCGGGGATGGCGGGGCGCGGCAGAGACTGGTTAGGCCGGCCGGGCGGCGAGGGCCCCGGCTGCAGGCTGGCGTGGGTCGCGTGGTTGTTGCGCGACGCCACGCGCGGGTCGTGGTTGAATGAGTCCTTGGTGGGCGGAGCGTTGGCGCGGCGGGATTTCCGGGTAACCGACAGTGATGAGAACCGGCGATCCTTCAGTTTAGACATACGACTCAACACAAATTGCACCGCATTGATAATACCGTGGCAATATGGTGAGTGCCACCCCGGTCGTCAAGGGGCGAAAGCCTTTTTTCGCGGAAGCAAAAATTTCAGCCCGGACGCATAAAACATCTCCGGTTGGTCGGCCTGCACCCAATGCCCGGCGCCGGCAATCACGCAAAACTCCGCCCGCGGAAACAGCCGCCGAATCAAGTCCTTGTCCGCCGCGGGGACGTAATCCGACTGCTCGCCGCACACGAATAACGCCGGGCGGTTGCATGACTTCTCGCTGGTCACGGCCACGGTGAGGCGTTCGTAACTTTCCCAAAGCCCGCGAATGTTGGCTTTCCAATGAAAGCCACCGTGCGCGTCGCGGCCCGCGTTCTTGAGCAGGAATTGCCGCACCTCGGCGTGGTCCACGGATCTGGCCAGTTCGGCATCCAGTTCTTCGCGCCGTTGGAATGTGTGCAGGTCCAGCGCCAGCAACGCCGCGAGCGTTCGCGCGTGGCGTGGCGGATACGCGCGCGGCGATATGTCCACCACCACCAGTTTTTCCACCCGGTCAGGGTGGCGCAACGCGAACTGCATCGCCACCTTGCCACCCATCGAGTGGCCGAGCAGGTGGGCGCGCGGCAGCCCGTGCGTTCGCATGAATTCTTCCAGGTCGGCCGCCATCGCGTCGTAGCTCACATCCTCGCTGTGCGGTGACTGGCCGTGATTGCGCAGGTCCACGGCAAAGACTTTGAAGTGCGCCGCGAATCGGCGGCCGAGCGGCTGCCAGTTGTCCAGCGAACCGAGCAGTCCGTGCAGGACGATCAACGGGAATCCGTCCCCCATGGTGCGGAAGTGAAGTTTCATCGCGTCGCGCGTTTGTGGCTGCGTTCGTAACAACGTGGCAGAATCTTCATGCGCCTTCGAACCATTTCATCATTTTTCATTCTTCATTTGTTTGCGGCCCGCGGCTATGCTCCGCCCATGAATAATCATGGCGCAAGTTTCATCAAGGAAGACCCGTGGCGGATATTTCGCATCATGGCCGAGTTCGTGGACTCGTTCGAGACACTTTCCCGCATCAGCCCGGCGGTGACGATTTTCGGCTCGGCGCGGATGCCGCGTAAGAGCCATTGGTATCAAGCCGCCGAAACGCTGGCCCGCGAACTTGCCAAGAACAATCTCACCGTCATCACCGGCGGCGGGCCGGGCATCATGGAAGCGGCGAACAAAGGCGCGGCGCTTGGCAAGGGAAAATCCGTGGGCCTGAACATCGAACTGCCGCACGAACAACAAGGCAACCGCTACACGAACGTGCCCATCCATTTCCACTACTTTTTCGCGCGCAAGGTTTGCTTTGCCAAATACAGCCTCGCCTTCGTGTTCATGCCCGGTGGTTTCGGGACGTTGGATGAGTTCGCGGAGATCATCACGCTCGTGCAGACCCGGCGCATCCCGCAGTTTCCGCTCATCCTTTTTGGCAAGAAATTCTGGCGCGGCGCGCTTCGTTGGATGAAAGCGGAAATGATAAAGCCAGGCTACATTGGCCAACACGACCTCGACGTCGTCCGCCTTACGGACGATCCGCACGAAGCGGTCAAGATCATCCTCGACTACGAGCGTGAAGTTGGCGCGCCGGAAACGGTGCCGATGGCGTTTTCGTAACCCCCATGTATAGAAAGTGGCGAGATTGGATTTGGTTTCCGACCAGCATTGCAGCCGGGCTTTGGACGACATTCGTTTTCTGGCCCTACTTCGATCCCATTACCGGGAGCAGCATCACGGGCAACTTAATTTGGATCTTCTTGAATGCTTTTCTGGTCGGAATTGCTTTCTTTGTATGTTTCAGGAAAGG
>JALOTT010000410.1 GCA_025457745.1 Verrucomicrobiota bacterium | reverse complement strand
GTCCTACCAGCCGCCGCCGATTCCACCGATATTCAGTGGAAGGTGGTATGAGGACTCAAACATGAGCGTCTTTTTCTGGCAGAACATCCTGAGTCCGCATCAGTCGGCTGCCATTCGCGCTTTGGCGGGAATCGAATCCGAAGTCGTAGTTGTTGCAACCAGCGATTTGACGCCGGATCGAAAGAGGATGGGGTGGGGCGTGCCGGATTTTGGGCCTGCACGGCTAGTAGTTTCACCTGATGTCGAACAGGTGGATGCGCTGATTCGGCAAGCGCCGCCGGAAAGCGTGCATATCGTGGCAGGCGCGCGGTGGACGCCCTTGGGAAACCGGGCAACGGATCAGTGCATACGGTTGAAACGTCACTTGGGGATCATGTCAGAGAGCGCAGATGATCGCGGTTTGCGAGGCTGCGCCCGGTGGCTGAAATATACGGTAGAGCGGGTTAATACTGGGCGGCATTTTGACTTCGTCTTGGCGATCGGGCAAACGGGCACGCACTGGTTCCGGCGCTGCGGTTATCCGGCTCGGCGGTTGTTTCCCTATGCCTACTTCACCGAATCACCACAATCGGACGAACACTGGAACGAGCAGGCCGGTGGTCGCCGCGATACCAACATCATCTACCTGGGCCGCTGCATTCCGGGCAAAGGTCTTGAAGTTCTGATCGAGTCGCTCGGCCGATGCCGCGACCAGCGTTGGACGCTGGACATCATTGGCGACGGTCCGCTACGACGCACCTTGGAAGCACAGGCAAGTTCGCGCAGCTTGGCGGATCGGGTCCGATTCCTTTCCTTCATGGAGCACACCCTCGCTATGGAGCAGTTATCCGCTGCCGACTTGCTGATCCTGCCGAGTGACGGGAAGGAGGGCTGGGGCGCTGTTGTGAACGAGGCTCTGATGCTGGGCATTCCGGTTATTTGCAGCGACCGCTGTGGGGCCGCCGACCTATTGGAAGAGTCTTGGCGGGGCGAAGTGTTCGTCGCCGGTTCCGTGCCGGCCTTGACCGAGGTCTTGCGTAGATGGATCGCCCGGGGAAAGAAAACACCTGAAGCCGCCGCGAGGATCAAACACTGGTCGCGATGCATTCGAGGCGAGTCGGCGGCCACCTATCTGCTCGCCATCATGAAACATGTTTATCAAGCCGGAAACCGTCCGACCGCCCCGTGGTTGCTTTGAGCGACATGCTGCGGCATATATGTCTTCGCTTGGCTAATACCAGACGACAGGGTTTGTCTCTTTATCGGGGATGAATGTCATCGCCTGCATTTATAGCCTGGACAAGGCTCGGGGAGGGCCCATGTTGAGCGTCTGCCAGCAGAGCGAGGCGCTCGCGCGCCACGGTCTCACCGTGAGCGTGATGACCGTGAGAGCAGGAGCCGGCGCACAGGATTATCGCCCGCGACCTGATCTGGTGGATACTATTGTTGTGCGCGGCGTGTCTCTCAGGAAGCTGCGATTCACCTTCCCGATCGGGTTTAGTCGTACACTCAGGCAGCATTGCCGCACCGCAAGAACGGATGTCATTCACAATCACGGCCTGTGGACGCCAATGAACCATTTGACCGCAGTGGTAGCCAATCAGTTGCAGATTCCCCTGGTCTGGACAATTCACGGCATGTTGAGTTCGTGGTCGCTGCATCACAAGCGGTGGAAGAAGTCCAGCGCCTGGTGGCTTTATCAGCGGCGCGACCTTGAGCGCGCGCGAGTATTCGTTGCGACCGCTCGCCACGAGGCGGAAGCCATCCGGGCCGCTGGGTGCAAGCAGCCAATTGCCGTGATTCCCGACGGCATTGATATCCCCACTTGGGAGTCGCCGCATAATGCAGGCACACCTCGCAAGGTGCTTTTTGTCGGTCGCATTTATCCGGTCAAAGGTTTGATGAATCTTGTGCGGGCTTGGGCCAAAGTGAGGCGACCTGGGTGGGAGTGCGTCATCGCCGGTCCCGACACCTCCGGCTATCAGGCGGAACTGCAGGCGGAAATCACTGCGCTCCAAGTGCAAAATGATTTTCGGTTTGTGGGCCGGGTGGACGGCGACGCCAAATGGGATCTGTATCGAAGCGCGGACATTCTCGTGCTGCCGTCCTTTACGGAGAACTTCGGGAAGGTAGTTCCCGAAGCGCTGAGCTGCGGTATTCCCGTAATCGCCACCAAAGCCGCTCCTTGGGAGTGCCTGGTCTCCAACAACTGTGGCTGGTGGATCGAGGTGGGCGTTGAGCCGCTGGCTCGCGCACTTTCGGAAGCTGTAGGCGCAACCGACGCCGAGCGCCGAGCCATGGGCAGACGGGGACGGCGGCTTGTCGAGGAACGCTTTTCCTGCGCGCTGGTCGCCTTGGAAATTAAGGGCGTTTACGAATGGGTTTTGCGAGGAGGTCCTCCTCCCGGTTGCGTCAGCCTAAGTTGACCAGCCTTTGCCGTACAAAAGTCAGGAAACCGGAGACTTGACACCCAAGGCTGATGCTTTCCAAATCAGCTTTCGGGCGTAAAATCGAGCTAGTTCTCGGGCTGGCGAAAAAAAGGCTGTTATTCTTTTACGGGATACGGAACATAGAGCACAAAAAAAGACTCTTGCACCATGAGCAAACTCAAAGCCGCGATCATCGGATCAGGGTTGATCGCCAACCTTAAACACATTCCCGCATTCCAGAAGCACAGCGCGAAAGTGCAGCTCGCCGCCATCTGCGACGTGAACCTTGAAGCCGCCAGGAAGGTTGCGGCGGCCCACGGCATCCCCGCCGCATACGGCAACATCGCCGAGATGCTCGCCAAGGAAAAGCCCGACATCGTGGACATCTGCACCCCGCCTAAAACCCACGCGCCCATCGCCATTGAGGCCGCGAAAAGCGGCTGCAATTTGCTGATCGAAAAACCGATGGCGATGTCAGTCGGGGAATGTGACGCCATCATGGCCGCGGCAAAAGAGAAGAATGTCAAGATCTGCCTGGCCCATAGTGATCTGTTTTACTACCCGTTCATTGAGGCGCGGAAACTGGTCAGGGAGGGCGTCATCGGCGAGTTCCGGGGCATGAACATATTCCTTTCCACGCCCACGGATTACATCACTTCCAAGGCCGATCACTGGGCCCACAAGCTGCCCGGCGGCGTGATTGGCGAGACAGGGCCGCACATCGTCTATATGACGCTGGCGTTCATCAATCCCATCGGCGAGGTCAGCGTTCACGCCAAGAAACTCCTCAACTATCCGTGGTCGCGTTTCGAGGATTATCGCATTGTGCTGGCCGGGGAGAAGGCCATCAGCTCCACAACGCTCTCCTACGCTTCCAATCAATGGTTGGCGCGCGTGGAAATCATCGGGCAAAAGGCCATCCTCCTGGTTGATCTGGAGGCGATGAGCCTGGTGGTTTATCGCCGTGAGAAACTGAGGCCCGCGGCGATCGGTATGTCCGTCTTGCGGGAATGTAAAGACCTCATCGGCAGTCTCGTTAAGGCGGGAAGCCGTTACTCCACCAGATCGCTCCGGACCGCCCAGGACTTCATCATCGAAGGCTTTGCGGACAGCATTTTGAACGGTACGCCGCCGCCGGTTCCCGCCGATGAAGGCCGCGAATCCGTGCGGGTGCTCGGGATCATCGCCAAACAGTTGGATGAGATGTCTGACAACAAACCGCGCAACCAGTAACCTGGGTAGGGCGCGTCACTCCGTGCGCGCCGCTCGTGTTCCTCAAATCGTAGCCCCGTCTCGTCAGAGCGGGGACATCCGGATTTCTTCAGGGCCGCCGCGCCGTCCGCCCGTCGTGCTCGCGCCTGTCGTGTTTTTCGAATCG
>JALOTT010000409.1 GCA_025457745.1 Verrucomicrobiota bacterium | reverse complement strand
GCCGCCAGAGGATTTCGCAACTTCAAAAATTACCGCCCGCGCATTTTATTCTTCTGTGGCAAACTTGACCTCTATCCATTATGAACCTTCATGAAGCCAGCGAGTAGAAGCTGCCCGTGATTTCGGGTGGTTGAGTTTCAAAATTCGCGGCGTGAGTATACAGGAAGCATAGCGCAACTGCGGCTCCCGCCGCCACGGTGCCCGCGACTCTTTTGATTGTCTTCATGTTTCCCAAGATTTGTTTTTTTCTATCCGAGCTTTTTGCCCGGACTCGAACCTCCTTACGAAACATCAGAGAGAATGCGCGCCCAGCGCACCCTCTCCGAGGCCACTACCACGCGGCCCAGCTGAAAAGCACACCGGGACGCGCGACTCGCGCGCGTCGAGGCAAACTTTCAGCATTGAAACTTGTGGTAGTGTTTCGGAGAGATTCGAGTCCTCGCAACGCAAAGACTCTGGACCAGAAGCCGACGCCCGCTTCTGGCTCTGAGAAAGAACTGTCACGTTTGTAGCAGGTGGATTTTGAAACACAAGCGGCGATTTGTGAAAAAAACTGGCGACGGAGTGCCAGCCGTTTCCTGCCATGTCCATGTCGCCCGATGCGGCGGGCAAGACGGCCGCGCTACCGTTCACGCCGCTTCAGTCCACCATTATCGGCGCGCACAGGACTTTTCCAGGAGCTAATGACGTTGGTCGGTGAAGCGGAGTAAACTCCGCGCTCCGAGATTTTGTTTGGTCAAAGCCACGGCAGCGGCTAAGCTGGGCACTTGAAAAACAACACACATTTGAATCCGATGAAAAAAATATTCGTTCCCGTCCTGGCGGTTTCATTCACCTTCGCCCTCGTCGCTTCAGCCCAGATGCGCCCGCCGACTTCGCCCGCCGGCATCAACGCCGCCCTCACGAAACTCTTCGGCGAGATCACCGCGTTTTCCGCAAAGGCCGATGTGCAGGTCTTGGGCAAGGACCAGAAGGAGAAGGTCAGCACGCCGATGAACTTCGCGCTGCTCGACAACAAAATGCGCGTCGAGATTGACATGACCCAGATGAAAAACAAGGACGTGCCGGCCGCCGCCGCTGCGAGCATGAAGCAATTGGGCATGGACCGCATCATCAGCATTACCCGGCCCGACAAGAAGGCGACCCACATTATTTTCCCCGGCCTGCAATCCTACGTGAACCTGCCCCTGTCAAAAGAAGACGCGGAGATGTTCGAGAAAGACCCGAAGATTGAAAAGACCGCGCTCGGCAAGGAAACCATTGACGGCCATCCGTGCGTGAAAAACAAAATCGTCATCACCGACGCGAACGGTCAGAAAGACGAAGCGATTCTGTGGAACGCCACCGACCTGAAGGGTTTTCCCGTGCAAATCCAAACGAAGGAAAAGGATGACATCGTCATGCTGCGCTACAAAGACGTCAAATTGATCAGGCCCGACGCCAAAGAGTTCGAAACGCCCGCCAGCTTCAAGGAATATGGCGACGTGCAGGCGTTGATGCAAGGAGTGATGATGAAAATGATCGGCAATGGTGGAGCCCCAGCGCAGTAGCAAAGGAATTTACGATCTACGATTTACGATACCCGCGGCTTGGGCGGAGTGGTTGCGCGAATGAGGTTCGCTGGACGGTTGTTCAGCAGGCGCGTAAATCGTAAATCAAAAATCGCAAATCCCAATGCGCATCATCAATCTCAACCCTGACACGGACATCGGTGCCAGCGCGTGGTTCGTGGACCTCGAAGGCCATCGCCTGCTGATGGACGCGGGCATGCACCCCAAACGCGAGGGCCGCGATGGGTTGCCAACCTTCAAGCCCATCAACAACGAGGACGTGGACGCCATCGCGATCTCGCATTGTCACCACGATCATGTTGGCGCGCTGCCGGTCGCGTTGCGCCATTTTCCCAAGGCGCACGTGCTGATGACCGAATTGAGCTACTTCATCGTCGAGCGGGTGCTGCACAACTCGGTCAACGTCATGACCCGCCAGCGCGACGAACTGGGCATCAAGGAATACCCGCTCTACACGCACGACGAAGTGGACGATATCGCGCCGGTGTTTCAAGGGTTTCGTTACAACCGCGAAGTGGAGTGGGCCGCGTTCCACAAGACGCGCGCCGGCTTTCCATCGCCCACGCTGGAATTTTACGACGCCGGCCACACCCTTGGCTCGGCGGGCATCATGATTCGCGGGAAAAAGGAAACGCTGTTCTACACCGGCGACGTGTGTTTCCATGACCAGACGATTCTGCGCGCCGCGCGGTTCGAAGACGTGAAGGCCGACGTGCTCATCATGGAAAGCACCCGCGGCAATCGTCTCGTGAAGAAGGGCTTCACACGCGAAACCGAAATCGAACGCCTCACCGCCGCCATCCAGCGCGCGCTTAAACGGCGGGGTTGCGTGCTGATTCCCTCGTTTGCGCTCGGTCGCACGCAGGAAATCCTTGCGCTGCTCGCGCTGCTCATGCGTGAAGGGAAATTGAAGCAACAGCCTGTTTACATCGGCGGACTGGGCCGCGTGTTCACCGAGATTTACGACCTCGAAGCCCACCGCACGCACCGGCAGCATACCAACCTGCAATTGCGCGAAGCCCACAACCTCGTCGTGCTCGAAAAGGGCCAGGCTGAAAAAATGAAACTCAGCGGCGGGCGCATCTTCGTCATCACCTCCGGCATGATGGCCGAGAACACCGCCGCCCACGACCTCGCCGCGCGGATGATCGGCGACGAACGCCAGTCCATCTTCTTTGTCGGCTACGCCGACCCCGAGACGCCGGGGGGCCGGTTGAAAGCCGCCAAGCATGGCGAGACGTTTGTGTTCAGCCCCGGCGCCGGTCGCGTTACGCGCCGTTGCGACGTGCAGGATTTTGATTTGACCGCCCACGCGAACCGCGACGATCTGCTGGATTTCGTGGGCCAGGTTTCGCCGCGCGCCGTGCTGCTCGGCCACGGCGGCGATGAATCGCGCAAGTGGTTCGAGGAACAAATCCGCGCCCGTCATCCGAAGATCAAAATCATCCAGCCGCAGCCGGGCAGGACGGTTGAAGTGTAGCGCGGCAGCCGAAACGAATTTCAAGCGTTGAATCCCGGAACCCGGCAGGGACGCGTTCCACCCGCGTCCCCATCTTTCTGGTTCTGAAATTTGGGACGCGGTGGAACGCGTCCCTACCAGGTCAGAAAACTTCCGCCTTCAAGCCCGTGACCTCCCGCACGCGGCGGGCGATGTAGGAGAGGCTCTTCAACGGCAGGTGGCCGCAGCAGTCGCCCCGATGCGGCGGGCGGTGGGCGGAATAAATCTGCACCATGGCGATCTGCGCACCGCCGGCTTTCAACTCCTGCAATCGCTGCACGTAATGTTCGATCTCCTCCGGGGGCGGTTCCTCGCCGGCGATCAACGGAAACAAACTTTGAATGATCACGGGGCGTTCCCGGCCGATCAACAAAATGTTGGCCAGCACTTTTCGCAACGAGAGGTCGGGGCGGTTGACCCTGTTCATGTAATCCTGCGTGCCCGCGTCCAGCTTCACCCAGATCTCATCCTGCGTGGTCAACAAGTGCAAACCGAGCCGGGTCTCCGGCAGACTGAGTCCGGCGGTGTTGGTAATCAGGACGATCTTGAAGAACGGAAATTTCGTCTGCGAACGAATATGCACGACCTCGCGCACCACTTCGCCGAACTTCGGGCAAAGCGTCGGTTCGCCTTCGCCGCTCAAGGCCACGGCTTTGAGCTCCAACAATTCGGGCGGCAGATGCCGGAACCACGCGGCTTCGCGGAGCTTGTTCTCATGCACCA
>JALOTT010000408.1 GCA_025457745.1 Verrucomicrobiota bacterium | reverse complement strand
CGTCCCGCGAGTGCAGGATGGGATTCGTTGAATGCCTTCATTCCCCGTTTTGCCGGAGTCTGAAGGTTTTTTGCCTTCAACTTCGCGCTGGTCTCTCAACCAAAACCCGTCCGCCATTGTTTGGCGGACACATTGAAAGATCGCGCATGAAAAAAATCGTTTCGTTCCCGGCGACGCTTGCCACAGTGCTCGTCGCCTCAATCCCCATTCGCGCCGTCGCCGATTCGCCGGGCGGCAAGTCCGCGACGAACCAAGTCGAGAATCTCCCGGCCATCCTCGTCGTTGGCACGCGCATCCCGACGCCACCCGAAAACACTGCCAGCCCCGTTACGGTCATCACGCGCGACGAAATTCTTGCCACCCAGCAGCGCCTCGTTGCCGATGTGCTCCGCGCGGAGACCGGCGTGGACATCGTCCGCAGCGGCCAGCCAGGCGGTAACACCAGCCTCTTTCTCCGCGGCGCGAACAGCTCCCACACGCTGGTCCTCGTGGACGGCATCCGCATGAACAACGGCTTCAACAACGCCTTCGACTTCAGCCAGCTCGCGGTGGACAACATCGAACAGATTGAAATCCTGCGCGGCCCGCAAAGCACGCTCTACGGCTCGGAAGCGCTCGGCGGCGTCATCAACATCGTCACCAAGCGCGCGGACGGAAGACCCACCGGCTCGGTGCAAACGGAATACGGCTCGTTCAACACCTGGCTCACGCGCGGCTCGTTTGCGGTCCGCGAGGGCAAGGCTTCCGTGTCCGCCGACGCCAGTTACGCCGCCAGCGATGGCGATCGCATCAACAGCGATTCCGACGCGCTGAACTTTTCTGCTCATGCAGGCTACGACTTCTGCGCAAAGTTTCGAGCCAGCGTGCTCGCCACTTACCTGAAGTCCGATGCTGGCGCGCCAAACGACCGCTTCACCGATGATCCGAACGACCGCTACAAGAACGAGAACTGGCTCGTGGGCCTGACCCTCGAAGCCGACCCCACGCCTTGGTGGAACGCCAAGCTGGTGCTCTCGCACGCCCGCGAACGCGGCACATTCCTCCAGCCGCCACCGAATCCTCCTTTCCTCTTCGGCAACTACGCCTCCGAAACCATCGCCTCCCGCGACCAGGCGGATTTCCAGAACATTTTCACGCCGGCGGACGGGCACAAGATTCTGGTTGGCGGCACGTTCGAGGACGCATCGGCGGATTACACCGACAACTACAACGCCTTTGACCGCCGCGTGGACACACGCTCGGCCTACGCGCAATACGAGTTCACACCGCACACCCGCGTGACGCTCACCGCCGGCGGGCGCGTGGACGATTCGGACGCGTTCGGCACGCACAGCACGTATCGTTTTGGCAGCCGCTACACCGTGCCGGGCGCGGAGACGATCCTGCGCGCAAGCGTCGGCACCGGCTTCCGCGCGCCGAGCATCGCCCAGCTTTACTATCCGTTCTACAGCAACCCCAATCTAAAACCGGAGGAAAGCCTCGGCTGGGACGTGGGTTTCGAGCAACCACTCTTCGGTAGGGACACGTTGCCAACGTGTCCGGCCCCCGTTCGTGTCGGTGCGACGTTTTTTCACAACGACTTTGACGACCTGATCGCGCCGTCCGGCTTCACGATCAAGAACGTGAGCCGCGCCCGTACGTTCGGCATCGAGACCTTTGTCAGTTGGATGCCGCTGACAAACCTCACCTTCCGCGCCGCCTACACCTGGCTGGACGCGGAGGACTTGACCACCGGCGACCGCCTGATGCGCCGTCCCGAACATCGCGGCAACTTCTCCGCGAATTGGGGTTTCCTGCCGGGCCTCTGCGCCAACCTGAACCTCGCCGTCGTTGGCGAGCGCTCTGACTCCTACTTCGACAACACCACGTTCGCCAGTACGAAAGTCCGCGTGCCCGGCTACACCAAGCTGGACCTGGCCTTGCGCTGGCAGGCGACGAAGCATCTGGAGCTTTACGCCCGCGCGGAAAACCTGCTCGATGAGGATTACGAAGAAGTTTTCGGCTTCCCGGCGCTGGGAAGATTCCTAGGGGCGGGCGTGATCGCACGGTTTTAGCGAACGGAGCGCGGCTGTCCCAGCCGCGCTCTGTGATTTTTACGCCCCAATCTGACGTTTGATCGCCTCGGCGATTTTCTGCGACCACTTTTCGAGCACTTTGGCGTCACGGCCTTCGATGAGCAGCCGCGCTTTCGGTTCGGTGCCGGAATAGCGGAGCAAAAGCCGCCCGCCTTGCGCCTTCACTTCGGCCTCGGCATCCGCGACGAGTTGCGACACGCCTTCAAGTTCCTCGAACGGTTTCTTCTCGCGCACGACCACGTTGGTGACCAGTTGCGGGAAGCGTGTCCAGCAGTTGGCGAGCTGGCTGAGCGGTTTGCCGGTGGCGCACATGATGCGGAGCACTTGCAGCGCCGCCACCAGGCCGTCGCCCGTGGTGCTGAAATCACGAAAGATCAGGTGGCCGCTTTGTTCGCCGCCAAAGTTGAATCCGCCGCGCAGCATTTCATCAATCACGCGCTTGTCGCCCACGTCAGTGCGAATCACCTTCCCGCCCGCGTCGCTGATGGCGGCGTCCAAACCGGCATTGCTCATGATGGTGCTCACGAGCGTCTGGTGAACGAGCCTCCCCTGCGCCAGCAAATCGAGCGCCGCGATGGCCATGATGTCGTCGCCGTCAATCAACGCGCCATTCGCGTCGCACAGCAACACGCGGTCGGCGTCGCCGTCGTGCGCAATGCCCATGTCGCCGCGAAATTCCCGGACGCGCCCGCAGAAATGTTGCGGGTGCATCGAGCCGCAGTCCTTGTTGATGTTCTTGCCGTCGGGTTGATTGTTGAAAACGACGACGTCCGCGCCCAATTCGCGGAGGACGCACGGCGTGGATTTGTACGCCGCGCCGTGGGCGCAGTCCACCACCACACGCATGCCTTCGAGCGTCATGCCGCGCGGGAAACTGGCCTTGGCGTATTCAATGTAACGGCCCAGCGCGTCGTCAATGCGCACGGCCTTGCCGATGTTTTCGGCGGTCGGGCGGATGTCTTCGATGCGCCCGCTGAAAACCAGGTCCTCGATCTCGGCCTCGACACGGTCGTCGAGCTTGTAGCCGTCCGCGCGGAAAAATTTGACGCCATTGTCGGCGTATGGATTGTGCGACGCGGTGATGACGATGCCGGCGTCCGCGCGGAGGCTGCGCGTGACGTAGGCGACGCCCGGCGTGGGCAACGGGCCAATAAAGAACACGTCCACGCCCATCGAGAGAAGGCCGGAGGACAACGCGTTCTCGATCATGTAGCCCGAGAGCCGCGTGTCCTTGCCAATGACGATGCGGTGGCGGCCCCGGCCCCGCGATTGCGTTTCGAGATTCTTGAAGACCTGGGCGGCGGCGCGGCCGAGTTTAAGGGCGGTTTCGGCGGTCACCGGCTCGATGTTCGCGATGCCGCGCACGCCGTCGGTGCCAAAGATTTTTTTGGGTTTGCTCATTTTAATTTTCAAGTTTCGGTGACACGACCACGTCCAATTCCGACGGCGACAGGCGCACGACCGTCACCCCCGGCGGCACGGAAACGTCCACGTGCTTTTTCAGGTCGCGCGCGGCTTCGATGCCCGTGAGGTCCACGGCCACGTGGATTTCTTTTTCCTCCAGCGCGGTCATGATTTCGGGGCGGCCGCTGACGGTCACCTGAACGACGGCGGGATGGACCTTGAATTCGCGCACATCGGCGGCGGCGGATACGACCCGCACGGAGACGTCAGTGAACGTGCGCGTGGCCCAGGATTCCAGGGGTCTGGCCGGCGTGAGCGCGTCGCGGCT
>JALOTT010000407.1 GCA_025457745.1 Verrucomicrobiota bacterium | reverse complement strand
TCTTTCGTTTCAACTCTTTGCCTTGCTCAATCCCGCGCTCAAAAGCGCTCGCAGCCTCTGTGTCGCCAGCCGTTTCAAGCGTGTCCAACAGGAAGTCTGCCGCCAGCCCGTCAAGCTGACCAGTTTTTCGGAAATGCAACACGTCTGCGACCCCGAACTGCTGGCCGGGCTGCTGCGCGCTCTGGGTCAACAAGCTTGTGAAACATAAATCGTAGCGAGCAGGAATGCGTAAAGGTGGGCGACTTGCTTTATTGATTTCATGATATCCTCGATTCGTCTCTGCATGGTTCAAGTGCGGAAATGATTCAGCGTTGTTTCCGAAACGGTTCGTGGGAACAATTAAATCCGTGCCATCGAGAACGCGATCTTTTTTTGAAGCATCTTTTTTTTGAAGCATGCCGTGTAGCTTTCAAAAGTGGAATTTTGTGTGCGATCAAAAGTGGACTCCTCCGACCAGGTTGGAGTCGCAGGTGAATGAACGGATGGATTTATCGCTTTTGGACTTGCACCGGCAGGGGCTAGCCGGGCCGCCAAACAGCGGCCCGACCTGCCGTTCGCAAGGCCTTCTGTCGGCGCTTAGGCTGCGTCCCCGCAGAGCCCTATCCTCCGCAGTAGCGTCGCCATCGTGTGGGCCAAACCACGTGCGACGCAACGAAATGTTGTCTGATCCCATCATTATTCTCCTTTTGATCGCACAGACCTGTCTCCTTTTGTTCGCACCACGACAACCAAATGCAGGCTTGTCAACCTGCCGGGATTGGACTAAGAATCGCCCAATGAATTCTAGGGCACGACTTCAGGCTGCTTCCGGCATTCACACCAGCATCGTCCACCAGCTCAAGCAACGGCTCATCGGACCAGGCGCGTCGCCGGCGCGCGTTCACGAACCTTACCAGATGCTCGCTGAGGTGGACGCGGAATTGCGCGCGGCGCTGGGCGTGGATGTCATCGGCGTCTGGCCGCGCAAAAACATTTTCGGCTACGAGGCCAACGGCTGGAAACCGTTCACGCTCTTTGACGGCACGCCGTGCCTCGTGCCCGGCAATTTCAACGTCACACCCGCACCCGACGGCGGCTGGCTCACGTATCCCGAGGGTGATACTTCCGTGCCCGCGTCCGGTCACATGCCCAAGGGCGGTTATTTCTTCGACGCCATTGTGCGTCAGGAGCCGCTTGACGAGGACAAGTTGAACCCGGCGGACAACCTCGAGGAATTCGGCCTGCTCAACGAGGCGGACCTCGCGCATTACCGCCGGCAAGTCGCGTGGCTGGATCTGAATGCAAAGGACACCGGCGTCATCCTGCTCGCGCCCGGCACGGCCTTTGGCGACATCGCGCTCGTGCCCGCGCCGTTCCTCAAGCGCCCCAAAGGCATCCGCGACATCAGCGAATGGTACATGGCCACCGCCGCGCGCCCCGACTACGTCCACGCCATTTTCGAGCAGCAATGCGAGTATGCGCTGCAGAATCTGGAGACGCTCATCGGCATGTTCGGCGACCGCGTCCAGGCCGTCGTGACCACCGGCACCGACTTCGGCACGCAAAACGGCTTGTTCATTTCGATCCCAGCCTACCGCAATCTTTTCAAGCCCTACCACAAACGGCTCAACGACCTCATTCACGCGAAGTCGAACTGGAAAACGTTCATCCACTCGTGCGGCGCGGTGGCGACGTTGATCCCGGAATTCATCGCCACCGGTTTTGACATATTGAATCCCGTCCAATGTTCCGCGTGCGGCATGGACCCGGTGCAGCTCAAGAAGAACTTCGGCAAGGACATCACGTTCTGGGGCGGCTGCGTGAACACGCAACACACGATGTATCAGACTCCGGAAGCGGTGTATCGCGAAGTGCGCGAGCGCATTGAAATCTTCAACCAGGACGGAGGTTTCGTCTGCAACGCCGTCCACAACATCCAAGGCAACTCGCCAATCGAAAACGTCCTCGCGATGTTCAAGGCCATCAAGGACAGCGGTATTGCATGAATCCGAAATGGCATAACGGGACGTGGCGTCCTTCCTGTATCCCCGCGAGCAAATTACATTCCTGTTCGGTAGGGACGCGTTCCACCCGCGTCCCCAACTTCTTGGGAAAATATGGGGACGCGGTGGAACGCGTCCCTACCAGTTTCGGATCGAAGTCCAAAGCGAATTGGGCGACTAACGCTTAAGCCAAAATCGCAATGCAAAGCAAAACCAACTTCCAATATCTCCTCCCCATCTGCCTCGTGGCGACGTTGGGCGGGTTGTTGTTCGGCTACGACACGGGCGTCATCTCCGGCGCCATCGAACCGCTGACGGCGCGGTTCGGGTTGTCCGCCGCCATGAAGGGTTGGGCGTCGGCTTGTGTGCTCGTCGGCTGCGCCGTTGGGGTGCTGGTCGTGGGGCCGATCTCCGACCGCCTCGGACGCAAGCTTGCCATGATGCTCGCGGCGTTCATGTTCCTGATTTCGGCCATCGGCACGGCGATTCCCCGCGACATCTGGACCTTCGTGGTGTTCCGTTTTCTTGGCGGCGTGGGCATCGGCATCGCTTCGATCTCAACCCCGATGTATATCGCCGAGATCACCCCGGCGCGCGTTCGCGGGCGGATGGTGTCGGTGAATCAGATTGCGATCGTCGGCGGCATCGCACTCACCGCGTTCATCAATTACTTCATCGCCCATTCGCAGGGTGACATGGCACAACCCGCAGCGCAGGCGTGGCTCATCCAAACGGGCTGGCGCTGGATGTTCGCCACTGGAATCGTGCCAGCCGTCCTGTTCGGGCTGCTGCTGATTCCGATTCCCGAAAGTCCACGCTGGCTCATCGAGCAGGGCGGCGAGAACAAAGCGCGCGCGATATTGGAAAAGGTGGGCGGCAGCGAATTCGCCGCGGCGGAAACCGCCTCAATTCAGGCCGCGCTTTCCCAGCAACAGGGAACCTGGGGTGAGGTTTTTTCGCAGAAGCTGCGCTTGCCTTTGCTCGTGGGCGTCGCGTTGGCGGCGTTGCAGCAGGTCACCGGCATTAATGTCTTCCTCTACTTCGGCGCGACGATTTTCAAGAACATGAGCGCTTCAACCGGTGTGGATGCGGGCTTACTCCAGCAAATCGTCATCAATGGCGCGTGCGTGCTCTTCACCGTTGTTGCCATCGCCACGGTGGACAAGTGGGGGCGCAAGCCTCTAATGATTCTCGGCTCGGTTGGAATGGGCGTCAGCCTCGTGGCGATGGGCGTGATGGCGCAGACCCTGACTGATGCCGCCGCCGCCAGCGGCTGGATGTTGCTGTTCATCGTGCTCTACATCGCGTGTTTCGGGCTTTCGGTCGGGCCGGTAACATGGGTGATTCTATCGGAGATTTTTCCCACCGCCGTTCGCGGACGCGCGCTGGGCCTGGCCACGTTTTTCCTGTGGACGGCGGATTATGCCGTGACGCAAACTTTTCCCATGATGGACGCGCCGGATTCGTGGCTGGTAGCGCAGTTCCATCACGCCTTCCCGTTTTACATCTACGCCGCGTTCTGCGCGGCACTTGTGCTGGTGGTCTGGCGGTTCGTGCCGGAAACCAAAGGCCGTTCGTTGGAGGAAATCGAGGGATTCTGGCAGAAGGCAAAGTGAGTTGGAGGGAGAAATTTCCCCCGCACATCACCCGGCAGACAGTTTGCGGCCAACGCTGCCTTAAGGTCTCCATGTTGTGGCCCGGTTGCTACCCCAACCCGGCCTATGGGGACATTCTTATCGAGTTACAAGGGGGACATTCTCATGGAGTTCCGACACCGCCCGCAAAAAAAGTAAAGAAAGTAGTTGACAGATTTGGGGCTGCGTGGTAAATAATGCCCCCTGAACCAGGCAACTCTGTTCTCTGTTGCGAAAGTAACCATAAGACAACATAAGCGTATGAAAACCTTCGCCCCACTCGGCCCCATGAAGACTCAAACCGCGCGCCAGCGGCAGTTCAGCCTGCCGTAAACATTCCGGATCAAAATCAAAACCAACAACCCCTCAATAAACATATGAACACGTTCAATCATTTCAATACCACTGATCATCCCAGTCCGAACCCACGGCACTTTAATCTCATCCGCGCCACGGCCGCCGCCGCCTTGGTTATCATCCTGATCTTCCTCACGGCTGGTTCGGGCTACGCGGCCGATGGCACGTGGTCCGGCGCAACCAGCGGCGCTTGGCTGAACGCAGGAAACTGGGATACCGTTCCCGGCTCCTCATCGGACACCGGGAATACGGATTGGGCCCTTTTCGGTGTCACCAACAACGCCACGGTCGGCATCAACATGAACACCACGGCTGGGAATTATTATTTGGGCGCGATTGATTACACCAACGCGACTGCCAGGAATATCGGCAATAGCTCCTCCACCACCCCCGGCGTGCTGACCCTGAACGGGACCACCCTGAACTCCGTCGCCAACACGATTATCTGGCATCGCACCACCACGACGTTGACGATCCAAGCGAGTCAAAGCGGCGGCGGCACCATGGGGCTGGCGCTCGGCAATGCGACCGACAACATCATCCAGATCACCGGCAGCGCCAACGTGGCTATTAGCAGCAGCATCAGCGGCGCTAGCAAGAAACTTACGCTCCAAGGCGGTGGCACAGGTATACTCTCCCTCAC
>JALOTT010000406.1 GCA_025457745.1 Verrucomicrobiota bacterium | reverse complement strand
CGCGCTTCCTTCCCTCGCCCTTTTCCCGGACTTCTCCGCATCTTGCGCAGCACATACACCCTCGCGGCGTCTCGTGGTGCTAAACCTGTTCTCGTGATTGGCGGCGTGTTGCCGCCGTCCAGCAAACAACAACGAAAGGCACACCATGAAAAGACTCATCGCACTCGCGCTCGTGACGTTCGGCATCGCCGTCTCGGCACGCGCACAATGGATCGTTTACGACCCAGCCAACACCGTTCAATCGGTCATCAACACGGCGCAGGAAATCGCCAAATACGTTGAGATGATTCAGAACCAGGTTCAACAGATCCAAACGCTCGAAGATCAGCTCAGCGAGTTCAAACATTACGAAAGCCTGTTTGGCGATCCCAAGGCGGTTGTCCTCACAACGGTCCAACCGCTCGTCACTGACCTGCGCAAGACGGAACTCGGTCAGACGCTTACCGAGCTCGAAGGCGCGGTGGATGCCGGCCAAGCCATGCTCTACGACGCCAACGGGCTGTTCAGCAGCATCGGCACGACGTTCACCACGCCGAACGGCTCAACGGTTACTCGCCGCGAAGCGCCGTATCTGCCGGTTGCCGCCGTGCAGAAAACCACGGACAACTTCCTCTCCGTTTCCACCGATGCCACGGCACGGCGCGTTGCATTGAAGGAGGAAATTGCCCGCACTACCACGGCGCTCAAGAATGCCACCACCGACGCCGAGGTGCAGAAGCTGACCGGCGTGCTTATCGGTCTGAACGCCGCGCTCAATAACACGGACTACGAAATCAATCAGGCCACGGCGTCTGCGTTGGTGCAGGACGTGGCGAACCGCAACGAAGCGCAACGCCAGATCGAGGCGAAGAAGGAGCAGCAGCACGCCGAGTTCACCGAGGCCGTGCAGAAATACGGTCAGACCTTCCGCCTGATGAACGCGCCCACCGCGTTCCCGACTCCGTAATCGCAACCTCAAATCGTCCCGACGTATGCCAACCTTTGAACAACTCTTCCCGACGTTCGTGCAAAAGTGCGCCGAACTGCACGAATTGCTGCGCATCGTGGCGTTCATGTTGTTCATCGTCGGGACGATTCTTCTCGTCGTCCACGGCTTCAACGGAAAAACGCTCATGCTGCACATGGTGCGGTTGTTCGTGCTGACCGCGCTGCTCGTGATGCTTCCGCAGTGGGGGAATCAGGCGCAGCAACTCCTGCAAAGTTCCATTCTCGACGGCCTTGGCGTTGATCCCTCGAATGTTCAGGACCAATACAATCAGTTGCTTGTCATCAAGCGCGATACTGGGACTGACCGTTCCTGGTGGGACATATTGAGCGACCTTAACAGTTTCACCGTTGAATTACTGATTTCCGGTTTTCTGTGGCTTTTCGGCCAGTTCGCGTCGCTCATGCTCTTTTGGGCTTACATCATCCAGAAGTTCATTCTTTTTTCCGCCTACGCGCTTTCGCCGTTGATGATCGGGTTGATGGCGATTCGGCCACTTCGATCCACAGGCACTCGTTACTTTCTATTCGCTACAAGCCACATTTGGCGTTGCCGTCGTCGCCTTCTGGATTGTGTTCAGCACCATTTCCGCGCCCATCGTCATTCAGAAAGTCCTCAGCTACGGCACGCTCGCGGGCGGCCAGCTCATCTCCGGTGCAGTGGGCAGCTTTCTCCAGACAGCGGCCACCACGGCTGGCGCAGCTGCCGTGGCTTCCACGACTGGCTTGCCGTTGGTCACTGCCGGTGCGGCCGGCATGGCCTCGGTCCTCAGCACGCTCTCGACCGCCGCCGGCCAGGGCAGTGCGGGCGCAATCATCATTGCTGGTTCTGGACTGCCCCCGCGCTCTGCTCGTGGCCGTCCCGGCGATGACATCACCGGCGACAAAGCTGTCCGCGAACTCATCGCCAAAGGCAAAGGCAACTACTACTGAAATCTATGGAAACCACCGACCTCAGTCCTCGTGAAACACCCACCGGTAATGGCGCGCTCGTGCGTCTCGCTCGGAAAAAATTCGACCCGACGCAACTCTTCGCCCAGCGCGACCGATTGCCGTGGTTCTGGTTTTTCGTTGCGGTTGCCGTGTCCGTGCTGGCCGCGCTGGACCGTTACCACATCATCAACCAGTTCAAGCAGCGTGAGCGCGTCGTCATCATTGACCCGGCGCAGACCTATTATGTCAGCCCGTTGCTTCAGTTTGCCGAAGCGAAGGACTTGCACGCCCAGCAGGCCGAGCTTGCCGCCGTCACGCTGCTGGAGCGCAACCCCAAGGACTTCGACCACCCGGAGTTGCTCCGGCAGTTGTTCCTGAAATCCGCGTTGCAGAAGGCGCAGGATCATCGCACGCGTGAGGCGGTGGAGTTTCGCGCGAAGCAACTGCACCAGAAGCCCGAAATCGCCAAGATCGACATCTTAGCCACGCGCGAAAACGAAGTGCTCGCCACCGTGACCGGCCAGGTCATCCGCACCGGCATCTTCCAAGAGAAGGCGTTCACGGAGGCGTTCACATTCAAACTCAGTCTCCGCTTGCTCCGCAACCCCAACATGGCTGCCAACGGTCGTTTCCCCACCGCTGTCGGCGACTTCAAATATGAAATCACCAATTAGCATCCTAATCCTGTCGGCCACGCTCGCGCTGGCTGAACCACCTGAAGCGATCCAACGCATCACGCTCGACGAACGCGTGGTCGTCACCGTGCCGGTCGCGACGAATCGCGTGACCACCATCAGTCTGCCCGGACCAATAGCGGCGATTGATGCCGTGGGCGTCACCGCCGATGGCAAAACGCCGGGACAGTTTCAACTGGCCCACACGAAAGGCTCATCGTTCTTGTCCGTCCGTGCCCTCGCACGCAAGGCGGCAACGAACCTGAATATCCGTTGGAACAAACGAACCTACGTCTTTGAATTGATCGAGAGCGATACACCGGTGCTCGCGCTCAATGTTGAAGATCGTGCGACCACCGCGCAGAACGCTCAGCCCGCGCCGCAAGTGTCGCCGACCCGGCTTCTGGCGTTGCTCGACAAGGCCAAGGCGTTTCCGCTGTTGAAGAAGCAGCAGCCGGATGCCGTGGCTGGAGCGGAAGCCAGGACGTTTAGCGACAAGCCAATCGTCACGGATTTCAATGACTACGAAATTCGCATCGAGGAAGCGTTTCGCTTCAATCCCGAAGATACACTCGTGTTCCACATCACGCTGCGAAACAAGTCCGAGCAGGAGATTCGTTATCTGCCGGAGAGTTTCTGTGTTCGTGTCGGTAACCGGCTCTATTTCCAATCCATCAGTGATGCCCCCGGAGTGCTGCCGCCGTGCGCCGCCAGCACCGTTTATTTCGCCGTCACCGGCACGCCTGACGGCGGTCGCAATGAGCTTTCGCTCAAGAACGACTTCAGCGTGCTGGTGACGCGCACGTCGCCACCGCCGCGCGAAGTCGTTTCCACTAATGCGCCCGCCAAAGTGGTGCAGCCACTTCGTTCACCCAAAGCCCAAGGACAGCCATGAAACCGCGTGATTTTCTGAATTTCTTCAAGACCGGCAGCGGCAAGCTTGTGCTGTTCGTCGTGATTTTCGGCGGAGGTCTGATCCTGTTCAGCGTGTTTCGCGACCGCTCCAAGTCTGGTGACATGGATGTTCGCGTAACCGGTCTGACAACCAACGCCACGGACCGTCCCCAGGTGGTGCAGAGCATCGAGCGCCCCATGCAACCGTTCCGCCCACCCGCACCGAAGCCAGAGCCACAATCGTTGCCCGCCAAAACGAACGAGCTGCCGCGAGTTGTTGCGGACAGGCCAAAGCAGGAAGCCCCCGCCGCCATGCTCGCGCCCATCAGTCTGTTCGGCGATGCAACCGCAGGCGTTCCCGAGCCAAAAGGGCTTGGAGAAATCTACGCGCCTTACGGACGGCTTGTTCCGTGCGAGACGGTCATCACCGTGGACTCGGCTTCAATCCAGACACCCATCATCGGCCTCGTCACCGAAAACATTTATCATGGCGGCAAGCTGGTGATTCCCGCCGGCACGGAGGTTCACGGCACGGCGCAAACCGACCGCCATCGCGAACGCATCGCCAGCGGCAACAACTGGACGTTCGTCTGGCAATCCGGCGAGGAGCTTCGCCTCAAAGGCATTGCGCTTGACCGCGAGTTTTCCGGAGATCAGGAAGGTTGGGGCATCACAGACGGCAGCGCCGGACTGCGCGGACGGTTGCTCAAGTCCGACAACTTGGCGGAGATCAAATTGTTTGCCGCGACGTTTTTGTCCGGTGCGGCGAGTTCTTTGACCGAGAAGGAGCAGACCATCTTTGGCTCGATTGACAGCCGGTCACTGAATAATGCGCCCTTCAAGGGAGCGGAGAAGGTGCTCTCGGTTTACGCGCAACGCATCTACGACGCGATTCAGCGCGATGGCTTTTTTGTCCGTGTGCCAAGCGGAAAGCAGTTCTACATCTACATCCTCCAGACGATTGACCGCAGCGATGCCGTGATTGGCGGCACGCTGAAGCCGTTTGCGGAGGAAGGCAGCACCAACACATCTACCTTTGTTCCGCCCATTTCATTTGGTGTGGCAGCCACACCCGGCGCGAGTGCGCCCCAACCAAACTCAACCCCAACGTATCAGCCATGAAATACCTCGCCTTACTCCCACTTGTTCTCGTCGCCTCTTGCGCCTCGCGCCCGCAAGTTGCACTTCGTCCCACACAGCCGCCTGCCGTCGAGCCGGTCGAAACCGTCCGCTACGGCGAAGTTGTGCGGGCTTATCATCTCGGTCGCTACGTTGACCCGAATCATCCCGAAACGATGCACGAGCAGCACCCGGTGTATCGCGTCGAGGTGTCGGCCCGCTGGAATCTTCATCCCGGCGCACTGAACACGGCCAACCTCTTGAACCCACCGCCGGATGCCGCATACACACCACCGCTCACGAATGACGCCTTGATTGCGGAGATGAATCGCCAGCGGGAGACGACCGCGCGTGTGATGCTTGAAGCGGCCAAACTCGCGCAGTCCTACGGTGAATTGCAGTCGTTCCTGGGCGAGATGAAGAACGTTGCCCGCAACAACGCGCTGTTGAGCGTTCGCATCGCCACCAACGAGCAACGGATCGCGGAGTTTGACCGTGAACTGCAAAAGCTGTCCATCGCAGCACCGGCTACAAACGACGTGACCACGTTCACAACCGAGCCGACCACACCGCCCAAACCTTGAAACACTTTGCCGGTGTGAGGTGATTCATCGCCTCTCATTGGCGAACACGGCAAATGCCGCGCTAACCAACAACAAAACACGAATCGTTATGAGCAAACCGAAATCCTCAGCGCCACCGAGCGCCAGCGGCAATGCCGC
>JALOTT010000405.1 GCA_025457745.1 Verrucomicrobiota bacterium | reverse complement strand
CGGGAAAAACTATAACAAATGGGTATATCTGCGATTTCTACAGATGGGCGGAACTGCCGTTGCAAACAAGCCAGTGCTAATTAAATTTTGAGTGCTAACGATCTGCCTATCATATCATGGTGACACTTCCTCAGCTCCAATTGGACAATTTTCGTCTAAGCCACCGACAGAAAAGGGAAACAAACCCGGATTTAACGGACTACGGTTGGCGGCAGATTTTCTTTTGGACTGAAGGTGTGCGTTTGCTCGGTTACGCAGGCCGCGTGTTGAAGCAAGTCAAAGAAATGAACTCCGCCGCCCAAGAGCAATTCTGGCGGGGTGTCGTGCCCGCGCCGTTTCTTGAAAACTTGCGGCCAGGGTTTGCGGCATCCGTTTCGGCTCACCTCGTCGAATATTGCGAAATTTTGAAAAGTCAGGAAAAAGCATTTTGGCTGTTGGTTTCCAAAGCCCGTCGGGAGAAGGTTAATGCCAACGGAACAATATCAGTGGGCGGGGTGCACCTGGACGAAAAGTGCTATGCACTCCGGCTGGCGGAACTGGACAAATCGGTCCACAACTCCGTTGGGAGGCAGGTCATTTGCGAAGCCGCAAAACGCAATGACGTGCGGTTTTTCATCCAGTTGGGCCGGGCGCTTCAAAAGCGGCGGATGCCGCAGGAAGTGGATTGGTCACGTTGCGATCCGCTGGCTTGTTTTGTGGTGGCAAATTGGTGCGAAGCAACCCACTTCCAGACCGGAATGCCATTGCTATGTTTTTTCACAGATCAAGCACTGGCCGATTTTTGCGCCATAGCTTTTGGCCGGAACGCGGGCAACCCGACGGCCGAAGCCATCCGCCAATGGCGAAAGCGCTTGGGTTTGAAGCGGGCTCGAACCCCCAAAATCAGAAAAGTGACCATTGAAAAGAGCGAAATCCTCTTTGCCTGACATACCGGTCTAAAATCTGCGCAGTTTTCTGTCCGCGCCGCTTGGTTCGTTCGTTTGGTAGCATTCCTTCGTAGTTGCAAAACAACCAAAACATAAAATGAATACCAATAAAATTGTTCCACCACGGTTTGGTCAAGGTAGGCGATACCAAGGGCGCGTCCACCGATTCGGCGGGTTTCTGGAGGAAGTGAACCCGCCTGCCCCAACTGACAAACACGGGTGGGAAAGGCACCCAGCCTTTGGAGTCGCGCGACAATTCTGTGATCGCGCGGCGGATCAGTCACCATCCAGAGTTTTCGGTGGAACACGAACGTAAACTTGAACCATGAGCATGATCGCAGTCAGTTCATCGGCAATATCGGCGATTGGTTACGAAGCCGGCACCTTCGCTGTGAGGTTTCAC
Source organism: Verrucomicrobiota bacterium (assembly GCA_025457745.1). Classification (GTDB taxonomy): domain Bacteria; phylum Verrucomicrobiota; class Verrucomicrobiia; order Limisphaerales; family JADLHS01; genus JALOTT01. Next base: position 2,504 of record JALOTT010000405.1, on the reverse strand, counting down.
GGCAGCGGCACGTATCATCATCACGGCGTTCCCTACGAGCTGTTTGAACGCTTCCTGCGTTCCGGCTCGAAGGGGTCGTTTTACAATTACCACATTCGCGGGAGGTATCGGTGAGCGCGCCCGATTCCAATCTTGCCGCCACGCAACAACTGCTGCGCGAAATGGTGGCGGAGGCGCAGGCTTTGAAAGCGGCGGCGGGCGGCTCGGTGACGGATGCCGTGGCGGACTGGCTGGCGCCGCAATACCTGCTGGCCGCGCGGGAGAAGCTGGCAGCGAAATCCGGGGCGGAACGTTTCGAGGTGTTGCGGACGTTCCTGCACGACTGGGCGCTGCTGCGGCGCGGCGATCATTCGGCGGCGCGGCTGCAACTGGACCGCGAGGAACTCGACTGGCAGCGGGCCAACAGCAAATCACAAAAAGAGCAGGAATTCCGGGAATGGATTCAGCGGCCTGAAGTCCGCGAGGAATTTTTGCCGAAAAGCAAAGGGGGCATCAGCCCGGAAACCTTGGAGAAAATTCACCGGGAATTGAATCTGTTATGAATCGGCGCCAGAAACCTCCGCAGCGCCAGCCCAAGAACCCGGCTTATCGTCAGGCGTTTGAACGGCTGGACGAGTCGTTGGCGGAAAACACGAAGGTGGACACGATTGAAAGAATTCAGATGGCGCGCCTTGCTTTGTTCGGCTGCGCGCCTGACACGGTGGTCATGCCGGAGTGAAACTGTAGATGAACACAGATTCACACAGGTTGAAAACGAGGACGGCGCGCAGCGCTTTGGAGTGCGGCAGTCTTCTGCCGCTGTTGGTCGTACACCGCCGATGGGAGAGCGCCAGAGGACTGGCGCAGTCCAAGACCTGTCGGCATCCGTGTCCATCAGTGTTCATCCGTGGTTAAAGAGTGTTAGGCTATGACTCGTAATGGAAAAATTGCCCGTCTGCCGCGCGAGCTCCGCGAGGAGTTGAACCGCCGGTTGCAGGACGGTGAGCCGGGCGGCCCGCTGCTGGCGTGGCTTAACGCGTTGCCCGACGTGTCGGCGGTGCTGGCGCGGGAATTCGGCGGCTGTGTCATCAGCAAACAAAACCTCAGCGAATGGCGGGCCGGCGGTTTTGCGGAATGGCAGGCGCGGCAGGAAACGTTGGATCAGGCCCGTGAACTGACGGCGGATGCCAGTGAAATTACAGCGGCGACGGACGGAAGATTGACGGATCATCTGGCCACCGTGCTGGCGGCGCGGTACGCCTTCGCGTTGTCGGGTTGGAACGGCGAGGTGACAGAGGAATTGCGCCGGAAGCTGCGCGCCTTGCGCGGGCTGTGCCAGGACATCGTGGAATTGCGGCGGGGCGACCACAGCAGCGCGCGCTTGAACATGGAGCGGGAACGGCTGGAGCGGGAGCGCGAAAAGACCGAGGAGGAGGTTGTGGCACACTTCGAGCGTTGGGCAAGAAATCCGCAGGTGCGCGATTGGATTTGTCAGGACTGGATCAGTCCGGAGGAACGCAAACGCCGGATTCGTGAAATCTTTGGCCTGCCACCGGAACCGCCGGAAGCGGCTCCTCCCGGCGACGACGAGTCAAACCCAGTCAAACCCAGTCAAACCGAATCCGACTCAATCAAGCTGGATGAATCGTCACCAATCCTATGATCACGATTTTCTTTCAAAAACTTGTTGACAAAAACGGCTTTTTCCCTTACAATAGCAGGGTAGTTGATAGCGTAGAAGAGTGTCGGGCGGCACAACGGCTAATCTCGGTTCCTCACCAATTAGTTGTGCCGCGCGGCGGGCATGGCCCTGTATGTTGTGGTTTTTCCTTTACTTGGCCTTGCGGATTTGGTTTTTTTTAACCCGGTAAAGAATCATGTATCTCAAGAACTTGACCGTTTTGGGTTTTAAGTCCTTTGCGGACAAAACATCGCTGAACTTCCAGCCCGGCGTCACGGCCATCGTCGGCCCGAACGGCTGCGGCAAGTCCAACGTGTCGGATGCCATCCGCTGGGTGCTCGGCGAGCAATCCGCCAAGGCGCTGCGCGGCGGCGAAATGGCCGACGTGATTTTCAACGGCACGGACGGTCGCAGACCGATGGGCATGGCCGAAGTGTCGCTCACCCTCGGCGGCGTGGACGAAGATAATCTTCGCGCGGCGGGCGTCGAGGTGGCCTACCACGAAGTCACCGTCACGCGGCGCATTTTCCGCGACGGCGGCAGCGAATATTTCGTCAACAAAGTTCCGTGCCGCCTCAAGGACATCCAGCAACTTTTCATGGGCACGGGCATCGGGCGCACCAGTTACAGCATCATGGCGCAAGGCCACATCACGCAGATTCTTTCCAGCAAGCCGGAAGACCGCCGGATGATTTTCGAGGAAGCCGCCGGCATCACGAAATACAAGAGCCAGAAACGGGAATCGCTGCGCAAGCTGGAATACACCGAGCAAAACCTTTTGCGCGTGGCGGATCTCATCCGCGAAGTGAAACGGCAGATCGGCTCGCTCCAGCGTCAGGCCGGC
>JALOTT010000404.1 GCA_025457745.1 Verrucomicrobiota bacterium | reverse complement strand
CGCCGCCAGAGGATTTCGCAACTTCAAAAATTACCGCCCGCGCATTTTATTCTTCTGTGGCAAACTTGACCTCTATCCATTATGAACCTTCATGAAGCGGAATAATAAGGGGACCACACTTGTTAAACTCCGGCGGCACGAGGAAGCAATTAGCTGCTTTGAGCAAGCGTTGACAGTTGATCCGCGAAACGCAAAGGCTTGGACCAACAAAGGCATCTCACTTGCTGAACTTGGTCGGCACGAGGAGGCGATGCGATGTTACGATCAGGCACTGGCGCTTGACTCACGACTCGAAGAAGCTTGGTGCAAAAAGGGCGCTGCGCTCGCTAAACTCGGTCGGCAGGAGGAGGCAATTAACTGCTTTGACAAGGCGCTGGCGCGTGACCCGCGTTACGCAGAGGCATGGTTCAACAAGGCCTTCTCACTAGCTGAACTCGGTCGACAGGAGGAGGCGATTAAGTGCTACGACCAATTCCTGGCAATAGCCCCGCGAATTGCGACGGCTTGGACCAACAAGGGCGTTTCACTTGCCAAACTCGGTCGGCACGAGGAAGCAATTAGCTGTTTTGAACATGCGCTGGGAATTAACCCGCGAGATACGGGCGCTTGGACCAACAAAGGCATCTCAATTGCCAGCCTCGGTCGACACGAGGAAGCGATTAGCTGCTTTAACCAAGCGTTGCTGATTGATCCGCGTCACGAAAAGGCGAATTACCACAAAGCCATGTCAAATCTTAAACGCTTGGGCTTATGAATCTATGTTGCAGCGCGAGCCAGTGGTCCAGTCCGTCGCAGCTTCTTTAACCATTCACTTCCGCTTGTTCTCGAACCACACCGGCCCTCCCCATTTGCCGGTAACAATCACGTCAATGTCACCGTCTTTGTCCAAATCCACTGCTTACGCCGTGCCCTTCAGCCAAGCTCATCAAGTGCCTTGGTCAGTTCGTCCGAGCCAGCAGTTCCCGCGATGTAATGACCCACGACGCTGCGAAAAGCGTGCGCTTTCACGGGCGACATTTTGCGAAGCAAATCCTGAATGAGCGTCCGTCCAATCGCCACGAAAGTGTTCCCGTTGTAAAAGCAGAACGGCGCGAGCTTGTGACACTTCCGGCAGATCTCCAACGTTTCCCGCAGCGTAAGTTCACGAGTGCGGGATGATTCCCAGAGTTTTTGGGTTGGTTCGTAACCCTCGGAAGTTGGTTTGTGGGGCGCGTTCTTTTCCTTGCACAAACCGGCGTTGATGATCACGACCGTCTCCCACGGCCAGTCCTTCAGCCAAGCCTGCTTCATTTGGACCTGCTGGCCGATTTGCGACGGAGATTCGCCTTGATCTTGCTCAACGTGGAAACGCCCTCGCTTTTGAGATAACCCCGACTGGTCCTGGCAAACAGCGGTTCAGCCACAAAGCGGTCCTGAATCCGCAACGCTTCGCGCATTGCCGCTTGAAGATTCTTTTGAACCTGACTGGCCGCTGCCATGTGAAAAAGCTACCGCCAAACGCCCAGCCGGTCAACACTCCGGCGGCTGGGTCACTTCCGCTTGTTCTCAAACCAAACCGGCCCGCCCCATTTGCCGGTGACGACGACGTCAATGTCGCCGTCTTTGTCCAAGTCCACGGCGCAGAGGTTCACGCCGGAGCCGATGCCTTGATCGAAGGAAATCTCGTGCTTGGTCCACTTGGGATTTTTGCCGCGTTTGAGTTCATACCAATACACGCCCAGTTTGCCGAACTCGTCGGGGTCGTTGCCGTTGTGCGCCATGAATCGCTTGCCGGTGATGAGATCGGGCGTGCGGTCGCCATTGATGTCGGCCAACGCGAGGCTGTGTGCCTGGCTCCACGAATCGTCAATCAAATGTTGCTTCCAGGTAACCTTGCCATCCGCGCGCGATTGCTCGTACCAGAAAATACCATGCCGGTGGGCGCTGCTGGTGATCACGTCCGGCAATTTGTCGCCGTTCACGTCGAACACGAGCATCTGCGGCACGTGCTCGGCTTTGCCGTCTTTCCCGCCCAATGCCCAGGCGTGCTCGACCCAGTTGCTTTGACGCGGATCAGCCGGCGCTTCGAACCACGCATCCGGCCGCAGCACATCCGGGCGGCCATCGCCGTTCAGATCGCCCACGCCGCCGCCGAAATTCATCTTCTTGTCGGAGATGACATGCTTCACCAGCCCATGCTTGCCGGAGGGAAGTCTGGCGACCTCATACCAGACCGTGGCAGGGCAGTGCGCTAGAATTTCCATGCGCTTGCCGTCGCCATCTATGTCCGCGAGGTCCCCCGCTTCGTGATTCGCGCTGGAGTCAACGATCTCTTCAGGCCAGTTGTTCGTCGTGCCGGATGTCTGGCGATACCAGCGCACGCATTTGCAAAACCAGCCGCACGATACGACATCCAGTTTGCCGTCGCCGTCCACGTCCAACGGCAGGTTCATGAAATCGTCCACGTAGCCTTTGCCTTCCTCATCCACCTTACCGGAGAGCGTACGAATCGTCACCGCCTTCCAGTCCGGTGCGAGATACAGGTTTGGCCCGGCCACGATGTCGAGCTTGCCGTCACCGTTGAAATCCGCCACGCCCACGGCCTCGCTGCGCACGTGCCCGATGCGGTGCTCGACGAATTTCACGGGCGAATCTGCCGCCTGGGTGAAGGCGGATGCAACAGTGAGAATGGCGATGAGGAATCTGGGCTGGATTAAGTTCATAATTTCGTTGCGTCCTCTGCTTGAGGAAACGCATGAAAAGGTTACGCCCTGTTGAGTCTCGAATGAAAGCGGAAAACCAAAAGCGGAAAACCAATTGCCAACCACCGCCGCCTTTGTGAATCTCCGTCCGGGTCAAGACTTGCCAGCCTTGGCCTCCGGCTGGCCGGGCGACCACGGGCATATTGATTACTCATTCATGAAAGGCATACCTGTTTTACACGTCGAGGCGGACGGCATTGCGCGCGCTTGGGAACTCTCGCTCATCGAACTCCACGCGAAGGGTTGCAACGTCAAAACCGAATACGACAAGCCCGACGACCCGCCGAGCAAGGACGCCACCATGCTCATCACCGTCACCGACCCGCTGGGCGAACCGATGATCCACAAGGATTTTCCCGGCGGCCCGGCGGAATTGCAGGAATACGTGATGGAAGTCTGCGACGGCATCAAGGACCACCTCGTGCGCGACCCCAACGACGCCAAAGACACGCGCTGGGAATACACCTACCACCAACGCCTGTTCCAATACGCCGTGCCGACCCTCAAACCGTTCGACCAGATCGAAACCATCTGCCAGAAACTGGCCAAGACCTCGCACACCCGCCGCGCCCAGGCCATCACCTGGAAAGTGTGGGAAGACAACGACTGCTACGACCCCGCCTGCCTGCAAAGCATCTGGTGCCGCCTCTTGGAAGAGGCCGGCCAACCCGTGTTGAGCATGAACGTCCGCTTCCGCTCCAACGACGCCTACAAAGCCGCGTTCATGAACATCTTCGCTCTCGTGCAATTGCAGAAACGCATCGCCACCCGCATCACCGAACTCACGGGCCGGGCGGTGCAATTGGGCCGGTATTGTCACCTGGCGGACAGCTACCACATCTACGGCTCCTACTTCAAAGAATTCGAAGGCCGCTTCCTCGGCATGTTGCAAAAGCGCACCTTCGAGCAACGCACCCTCCGCTACGAAGACGTGCGCGACATGATGGAAGAAGCGACGCCGGTGATTTTGGAAAAGGCGCGGACGATGGGGAAGGGGTGAGGGCGGGGCTGAATTCCGAAATCCCGTCATCCAGCCCAGGGTTGGAGCAACGCGACTACCCTGGGAATACGGATCAATTTTTTTCAACCCCAACGCGGGTTGCATCATTCGTTTCGCCGCGATGATGCAACCCGCGTTGGGGTTGGGAATTATTTCGTGGTGGACCCAGGGTAGCTCGTGCCTCGCAACCCTGGGCTGAAGGATGGAATCCCCTTGGGATTCTCGGAGCGCGGAATTCAAGCGGCGAGGATTTGGTGGAGGGTGGCGTCGAGGAGGTGGGTGGCGGTGGTTTGGGCGGCGGTGAGCCGGGCTTCCAGCGCGTCGCACCAGCGCAGCAACTCGTCCACCTTCGCCACGATCCGCTGTTGCTCGGCCAACGGGGGAAGTGGAACGGGCAGCGTCGCCAGCTTTCCTTGATAGATTGCAGCGACATTAGTTGTCGCTGATTTCAGTTTGGTGAGTTCGCTTCTGCCGATTGGTGAGCAACACCAGAGATTGATGAACTGCTGGTCAACCCCACCGATAAAAGAGACTTTGAGCATATTGTTGTTGAACAGAAATACATCTTTTCGGTTCGGCTGAAACACGCATGTCTTTCCAACAAGTTCAAAACTGTTCCGGGTGTTGAATAGAAAATCTCCCGGATCGAGACGGTATTTCGCGACCTCGTCGGCGCTGGCATCTACCCGAATGACAGAAGTTAGGTCGCAACCACCGTCCGCAGTGATGTTGTTCATCTTCATGTAAGCGTGCTCACGGTCGGGGGATTGCTCTGCCTTGGAACGCTCCAAGCCAGTAAAGGCAGATTCCGTGAGAGCATGAAATGTCACCCACTGCCATGCACTTGGAATCGGAAAAGCTTCGCTGGCTTCCGCACTTTGGATGTCACGGTCACGTTTCTTCTCATTCGGCACGAGTCGGCCTTGAACCGCGAGGGCGAGGATGGATTGGCGGAGGGCGGGAACGGAATCGAAGAGCAATTCAGAATGTTGAAGGCAGAATGTTGAACGCTTTTTGAAATCGGCTTCGTCTTTGGCGGTGGTGAGGTGGTCGAGGGCGGAGCGAACGAGGCGGGTGCGGTGTTCGCGCGCGGCGGTCTGCCGCGCCTCCAGTTCGTCGCACAACGCCAGCAATTCCTCCACCTTCGCCACAATCCGCTGTTGTTCGGCGAGCGGTGGAATTGGAATCGGCAGTGATTCAAGGCTCTCCTTTTGGAGATTGTTGATCCCAATCCCTTTTCCGGCTGCCGCAATTCGTTCGCGGTAGAACGGAGTTTCCAGAAACAACCCGAAGTATTCGGGATGGAGCTTAACGACGAGCCGAATCAAACCGCAGAACGCGCCGAAGCCACCTTCAAAATCAGACTCCGCTTGCGCCGCTTTACCAACGAGGTTCTTGCTGCCACTCGACATCGCGATGAGCACGTCATCGCGTTTGATGAGTTGCTCTGCCGCGACGTTCGCTCGCGGGACATAAACGAGGTCTTCGAAATTCAGTCCTTTCCCGATGTTGTTCGCACGCAGAACGGGGACATAGCCCGGCTCGGGAGACTTAGTTGCTTGGTCTTTTCGGTAGGAGACGCCCCGAATGAGAACGGCAAGCTGGGAGAACAAGAGCCACTTCCATTTCGGTGGAAGGGTGTAAATGTTTTCCATCTCCCCGTTTGCATTCTTGAGCGCAAGTTCGCCCGTGAACGGCGCATCTTTGGAGTCTTGCGGAATTAGCCGGCCGCGAATCGCAAAATCGAGGACGAGCTTGCGGAGCTTTTCAACCGCGTCCGGCGTTTCCGCCAGCGTGTCGAAGTGTTGGAGCAGCTGTGTCCGGTCCATGCGTCAGTTCAATGTCCGGATTTGATTTTCTTTTCCGCTGGCAGGGCCAGATAGTTTTCATTGGTGACGACTTTGCGTCCGGTTTTGGCTTCCAGTTCGCGGCGCGCTTTTTTGGCGATGCGTCCGCCGGTCCGCGCGGCGGTTTTGTTTTCCGTCATGCCGGTGGCGTTCGCGGTCTCCGCGATCTGGCGGGTGGAGAGTTCGGCCAGCGCGGTGAAGATCAATTCCGCCTCGCTCATGTGGTCGCGCAGGTTTTCCGTCTTGAGTCCCTTGAGGTTTTTGTGCGACTGGACGCTCACGCCCGCCCACTCCTGATGGATGATGTTGGTGAGGATGGCGAATTCATCGCCTTTCTTGATTTCGTGCCCGGCCCAATAGTCGGTCAGTTTATTGCGCGTTTCCTGCCCGGTCATGCGCTGCTCGATCCATTTGGCGCTGCGGCCCTGCTTCTGCCACGTCTCGCG
>JALOTT010000062.1 GCA_025457745.1 Verrucomicrobiota bacterium | reverse complement strand
GGTTTTCATGCGGCGAATTTTATCAGCACCTTTTTTCCAAGACGACGGATTTCGTCATCCTTTTGTCATTTTTTTCCCTGAGTTACCGGAGATGCCCTAAACAACTCATGCAAAAGCATTTTCTCAAAAGGGTGAACGCTCAAAAGTTGCAAAGTTCTGTGCAAGGTGCCGGGCAGTCCCAGTTGCTTGTGGATGATGGCGACCAGCAAGTAAGTCGTCACCGCAATCCAGATTTGCGTCTTCACCGCATTGGGACTGGTTCCGAAAAAATGTTTGATGCGCAAGTGGCCTTTGATCCAGCGGAAGAACAGTTCGATCTGCCAGCGCAGCCGATAAATGCCAGCGACCACCACCGCGCGGATTTCCAGATGGTTCGTCAGGAAGATCAAATCGCGCCCCGCCTCCGCATCGAAGTAATGCACTTTCCGCAAAGGCCAAGGAAAAGCTGCGCGCGAGTGCGCGAGGGTCAACTTGCCGATTTGGTCGCTGCGCACTCCAGTCCCTGCGTCGGATGGCAGGGAGCGATGCCGTGTAAATCGCAGATTGTCTTTGGCGCGGGTGACAAAGAAAGCACCCGCCGCCGCCAGCCGTCCGAGCCGTTGAAAATCCACATAGCCACGATCCATGACGTAAAAAGCTCCTGGCTCCAAGACCAGCTCGTCGAGCCAGAGAACGTCGTGCTGGCGGGCGTTGGTCACATGAATACAGGTGGGAATCGGTCCGCGCAGATCGAGTTGCCTGTGGATTTTCACGCCCGCTTTGGTCCGGCGAAAATCGGCCCAAGGAAACAACGTCAGCGACAGATCGATCGTCGTCGAGTCCAACGCGTAAACAGTGTTCTCCAAATCGAGACCCAAGTCTTCTCCGGCATAAAGAGTTCGCGCTTGGCTGATCAGTCCCTTGGCCAAATCTTCCCACAGCCGCCAGTCGCGCTGTTCGTTGGCTTCGGCCAAGGTTGCGCGCGCCACCGGTTCGCGGAACCCGAGATGATACAGCGCTTCGGGCCTGGCATTCAGACAGGTCACGATGTCGCGCAAGCCCTCCCGCCAAGTCAGTTGGGCAAACACCATGCAGATGAGTTGCTGCCGACAACCAAAATGTCTCACGCGCGTCTCGGTTCCGTAGCGCGCACTCAAGCGCTTGAGGGTTTGCCAGTGAATGTGTTCGAGCACTTGCGAGAGAACGTAGCGGCCGGAATTCATGGGCCGGCAGCGTGCGCCGGACAGCCGGAAGCCGGAAAATTCAAATGCCTCACATCCGATTGCTCTTGTAAATTCCTGTTCATGAACGCTTATCCAATTTCAAACCGTCACTCAACCAGACACACGTGATTTTATTTGCCTGGTGTGTTTGATCCAACCGGTCCACGCCAGCACCGATAAACATACGCGGGCGGCAGATTGCGCCAGACAATCGGCGTCGTTTCCACACGGGCGAAATTGCGGAACAGCCGACGCCGGAAGCGCAGCGAAGTCGGCATCCAGAAGGCGTGGGCGTACGCGAACGCCACAAACTGGCCCTTGGGCGACAAAGAATTCGTAATCGCCTCCAGAATCCGGTCCTGCGGGCGCGGCAGCATGTTCCCCCACGCTAGGCCGCTGATGATGCAATCCACCCGACGACGGTCCAGGTGGCGGGGCAGGTTTTCCGCCGAGTCGTGAATCACCCGGCACAGCGGAAACCGCCGCCGTAACACTTCGATGTTCGTCGGACTGATTTCGACCGCAAACAGCCGACCATGCCTGTCCAACCGCTCGAGCAGCAATTCCGTGAACGCGCCGGTGCCCGGACCAAGTTCAACCACCGTGTCGTCGGGCTGGAACTCGCAACTGTTCACCACCGCGCGCGAAAGGATCGTGGAACTCGGCCACAGGGAGCCCACTACGAGCGGTTCGCGGAGGAAAGACTCAATGAAGCGGAAGGGCGCGTTTTGACGCAGGGCGCGTGTCGCCTGAATCTGACCGTCAATCGTGTTCTCGGCTTCGTCGCCTATGCTCATCAGTTTCATAGTTCAAAAAAACAATCACGGATTTCAGGATGATACGGATGGTTGGCCGGGCGGGCAGTCCTCTGCCCGCCGCGCTCCCCGAACGCGAACTTCGGCGCGCACCTGCCGCGACGGCGCGCGAGCATGGCGGGGGGAGTGACCCGCCCTGCCCGCTCTCTATTTGAATCCGTGTTCATCCGTGTCAACCGCGGTTCAGCTTAACGTCGGAACGAAGCGACGAAATCAGCCGTCTCCACCTTCATAACTTTCTTCTCGATCTTGGATTCGGCGATCAACTGGTTCAGCTTCTTTTCCCACGCCGCGCCGTCCATCGGCAGTTCCACCGTTTCGCCGATCAATGATGAATACACCATCACGTTCGCAAGTTCCACGGAATGAATTCCATCCTCACCCGGGGCGATCAGTCCCGCCGAGGCGGGATCGAGAATCGCGTTCACGAAATTCTGCACCATGATGGCGTGCGGCCCGACGGCGTTCTCAAACGGAATTTCGATGTTCCACACGTCGGGTTTCACAAATCCCTGTTTTGCCGCCTGACTGAACTTGAGCATGTCCGCCTCGTTACGCGTAAATGTCAGCCGGTTGTTCTCCATGACGAGCTTGCCCATTGTGCCCACGATCTCGAAGCGGTTCGTGCCTGGTGCCTCGCCCGTGGAGCTGGCGAACACGCCGGTCGCGCCGTTGGCCCATTCCAGGCAGGCCGTTACATTGTCTTCGACTTCAATCTGGTGGAAGCGCCCAAACTGGCAGAAGCCGCGCACGCGTTTGGGCATGCCGACGAGCCATTGCATCACATCAAGATTATGCAGGCACTGGTTGAGCAACAGGCCGCCACCTTCGCCCTTCCACGTCGCGCGCCAGCCGCCGCTGGCATAGTAAGCTTCCGTGCGATACCAATCCGTGTTGATCCAGTTGATGCGCACGATTTCGCCCAATTCGCCGTTCTGAATGAGTTGCTGGATTTTCAGGTAGCGCGGCTCGGTGCGCAGTTGAAACATGCCGGCGAAAATAACGTTCGGATTCCGCGCGTGCGCCGCGATGAGCCGCCCGGCGTCGGCCTTGTGCGACGAAATCGGTTTCTCAACCATCACATGCACGCCGGCGTTGAGGGCGGCGATGCCCAGGGTCGTGTGCTGGAAATGCGGGGTGGCGATGATGACCGCGTCCACTGCGCCGGATTTGATGAGCGCCTCGCCGTCGGTGAACGTTTTCAGCGGCTTGTAGGATTCGAGCGGCGCAACCGGGTCGCACACTGCGACCAACTCGCAACGATTTACCTTTTTGTTTCCGAGATAGTCGGCGTGGTACTTCCCGATGTTACCCATGCCGATGATGCCCATTCGCACTTTATCCATGCGCGGGAGTGTAACGAGCCGCGCTCATCTGCCCAGCCGAAATTCTGACACCGAAATTTTGGCGTGGGTTCGGAGTTCCGGCTTCAGCCGGCCCGCCCATGATTGTTGGTAAATCAACATCGGTTTATGAAGCTCTTCGCAAAAGAAACTAAATTCGCGCTTCGCTGGCAAGGCGGAGCCGGAGCATTTGAAGCGTGGCAAACCAGGAGAGCGTACCGAGAAGAAACATTGCACCAGCAGGGATGAAATTTCTTACGGCCAATTTCCGGTTTCAGTGTCATTCAATTCCGTCCCGCGTCACCCAACCATTTCGCGTAGTCTTGTTTTAACGCCGGGTCGGCGGCGGCGGTGGGAGCGAATTGTTGCTTCAGGAATTCAATCTGGCCGGGCCTCAACCCGCGTGCGCGCCACCAGTTTGCATTTGTGAATTCGGCGTTCTTCAAATCAGCGCCGTCAAACCGGGTCAGAGAAAGACTCGCGCCTTTCAGCACCGCCGCATCCAGTCTCGCGCCGGAGAGATTGGCGCCGTCCAGTTTCGCGCCGGCAAGGTTCGCCATGAGACAGTTCGCATCGGACAGGTCCGCGAGCATCAGGTCCGCGCCTTCGGCCTGAACCTGTTCGATCGAGGTGGCGCGCATTTTGGCGCGGTGGAGGTTGGTCTTTTTCAGGATGGCGCGCAGCATCTGGGTTTCCGAAAGGTCCGCCTGGCTCAAGTCCGCGCCGCTCAAGTCCGCCTGTTCCAGGGAGCCGTTGCAAAACCGGGCCCGGGCGAGGTTGGCGCCACCGAGGCTGGACCGAACGAATAACGCGCCCTGCAAATCCGCCCCCGGCAACGAGATGCCCGCAAGATTCAGTTCGTGAAGGTCGGCGCTACGCCATTCCTTGTTGCCCTCGGCGACCAACTGGCGGAAGGCGCGTTCGCGTGCAGTGGCTGAGGCGCCCGGTTGACAAAGCACCCAGAAGGCGTGCTCCCGCGAACTGGCCCGTTGGAGTCGCAGCGAACGGGAGATCAACCCGACATTTACCGTCAGCAGGCCGAGAGTGACCAGCAGCGCGAGCCAGAGGGCGAACTGCATCCCTGACATTGGTGAGCGCTGGGCTTGCCGGATCTCGACCCGGTCATCAGGCTGCAATGGACTGGATTTTTCGCTCATGGTATCTTCGTCGGCAGATTCGATCTGCGCCACGTGCAATTTGAATTCGTGGCCAAAGAATATTCGTGGAAGACCGAAATACAACTTCTGAAAAAAGCGAAGGCAAACCCCGTTCGCGCCGGGTTTCAATTCGCCTTGGCGCTGTGCTGGTGGGGTTGCTGCCGTTCGTTTTGGCGGAGGTTGGTCTGCGGGGCTTCGACGCGGGGCGATCCGCTGACAGTTCTGATCCCCTCTCCGGTTTCAATCCCCGGTCGCAGTTGTTCGAGCGCCAGGGGAATGTCTATCGCACGGCACGAGCACGTGAACGTTTCTTCACGCCCCAGGAATTTCCGGTCACGAAGCCGGCCAATGAATTTCGCTTCTTTTGTTTCGGCGGCTCGACAGTATTTGGCCACCCTTATCAAGCCGACACCGCCTTTCCGAAATGGTTGGAACTGGAATTGAGCACCCGCGATCCAACTCACGCCTATCGCGCAGTCAATTGTGGTGGAATTTCCTACGCCAGTTACCGGGAGACGGCCTTGGTGAAGGAGGTCCTGCAATATCAACCGGACCTGATCCTCTTCGCGACCGGCCATAATGAATTTCTCGAGGACCGGACCTATCATTCCATCAAGAAGCGCCCGGCGGCTTGGGCGTGGTTACAAAACACTGCCTACTCGCTCCGCATCGTCAACCTCGCGCGCCGATGGTTTGTTGATCAGCCGGCGCAGGCGAACGACGAGACGACCGCCGACCAGGAGTCCCAACTCAGCCCGGAGGTGCGTGCGAGGCTCGATAGCGCCAGCGGTTACGCCTCGTATCATCGCGACGACGCGTGGCGTGAAAACGTGATTGCGCAGTTTGACGAATCAGTCCGCGCGATCGTCGCCAGTTGCCGCGCGGCAGGTGTGCCGATCATGCTCGTCAAGCCCGGCTCAAACCTGCGAGATTGTCCGCCGTTCAAATCAGAGCATCGCGCCGACCTCGCTCCCGAAGAGGAACATGAATGGCAGAAAGCCTTCGACGCTGCCACGGTTGCGGACGAAACCAATCCCGAGCAGGCACTTGAGCATTACCGAAAGGCGGAAACGATTGATGGAGATTACGCTCTGCTGAGTTACCGCATCGCCCGCGTTTTGGATCGCCTGGGACGCATTCCTGATGCCTTGACCTATTATTGCAAGGCGCGGGACGAGGACATCTGCCCCTTGCGGATCATCAAACCGATGGAACAGTCGCTGGCCCGGATCGCGGTGGAAACCGGCACGCCGTTCTTGGACGCTGCGCGCCTGTTGTCGGCTGAAAGTTTCGATTACATCCCCGGCTTTGAATGTTATCTCGACCATGTGCATCCCACCATCGGTGGACACCAGAAGATCGCCCGCGCCCTTGCGGCGCAGATGCGGGAGGGTGGTCTGTTGCCCAAGGCTGTGGCTTGGCCGGAAGAGAAACGCCGGGCGACGTACACCCATCACCTCGAACAACTCGGTCCTCGTTATTTTGCCGAGGGCAAAGAGCGGGTGAACTGGCTTGAGCATTGGGCCCGTCGGGAGCGCTTGCTTGAAGAAACCCTTCCTCACGACGCGCGCGGTTATGTCCGACTGGGTTTCCGCCGGCTTGACTTGGGGGATGAGTCGGCAGCGTGGCGATCATTCGATGAAGCGCTCAAGCGCAACCCCACAGCCACCCAGCTTCTCCAAAAACACGCGCAAGACTTGGTCTCCCAAGGTCGCTCACAGTCCGCCACGAATCTCTTGCGTCGCATTTCCAGCCCAACCGAAACCCAACCACGCCATCCGGCCGTCGTAAATTGATCATCGAGGTTTCGACTATTCCGGATCCACCGGCAAACCCAGCGACCGGAAATGTTGCAGGCGATAAACCAGCGTGCGCCGGCTGATGCCCAGCGCTTTCGCCGTCTCCGTGCGATTGAAATCGTGCTCGCGCAGAGTGCGAAGAATTGTCTGCCGTTCGATATCCTCCAGTTTACCCGTGTCATTCGGCGCTGATACATTGGCTGGCTTCGCGCCGTTGGCGAGACGTGGGGGCAGGTGTTCGGGCAGGACCATTTCGCCACGAGAAACAAGCGCGGCGCGCTCCATGACATTGCGCAACTCGCGTACGTTGCCGGGCCAGGCGTACTGCGCGAGACAATCCGCCACCGACGCCGAGAACCGCGCGCGACCCTGCGTGAACTGGCCGATGAACAATCCCGCCAGCGGCAAGATATCCTCGCGCCGCTCGCGCAACGGCGGGATGTTCAACTCCACCACGTTCAGCCGGTAATACAAATCCTCGCGGAAGCGTCCGCTCTTCACGGCTTCTTCGAGATTGCGGTTGGTGCAGGCGATGATGCGGGCGTTCGTGTGAATCTCCGTGTTCGAGCCGACGCGTTGGAAGCGGCCATCCTGCGTCACGCGCAACAGCTTCGCCTGCAACTGCGACGTCATCTCGCTGATCTCATCGAGGAAAATCGTTCCGCCGCTGGCTAGCTCGAACCGCCCGATGCGCTGGTTCGTTGCACCGGTGAACGCGCCTTTTTCGTGGCCGAACAATTCGCTCTCCAGTAGCGTCTCGGGAATCGCGGCGCAATTCACTTTCACCATTGAGCCAGCCGCGCGCTGACTCCACGCGTGAATGACATCGGCGAGGACTTCCTTCCCCACGCCGCTCTCGCCGGAAATGAGCACGCGCGTTTCCGACGCGGCAATCAGCGCGGCATCGCGAAAGAGCGCCTGCATTTGCGGACTGCGCGCGATGACGTTTTCGGGGAGCGGACGGTCGGCGGCCGTTTTCAAACTCGCCTTGTCCTTCACGCCGGTAACTTGCTGGACGGTGGCGAGCAGTTCGTCGAGGTCAATGGGTTTGGCGAGGTAATTGAGCGCGCCGTCGCGCATGGCGCCCACGGCTTCCTTCACATCGGCGTAGGCGGTCACGAGCAAGACCGGGAGGACGGGATGTTCCTTCCGCGCCAGTCGCAGCGTTTCCAACCCGCTCATGCCGGGCATGCGCACGTCGGAGATCATCATGCTGACCGGCTGCGCGCGGAGGACTTCGAGCGCCCGCGCGCCGGAGTCCACCGGAATGGTCTCGAAGCCCTGGCTCTTCAAAAACGAATGGAGCAGGCTGCGCTGACCGGCGTCGTCATCAACAATCAGGATGCGTGGGGCTTTCACGACTTTTTGGAATTAACTTTGGCTGTCCTCGACGAGTTTGATTTCTTTTTCCGTGAGGCCGTAAAGGTCATAGACCAGCGCGTCTATCTGTTGATCCAGCGTGGCGCATTTGTTCTCGTAAAATTCCTTATCCCGCTCGCTCTGTGCCTGCGCCAAGGTTCTCCTAGCCGCCAGCATTTGGTCAACAAGCGCCACTAGTTTGTCGTGCCGCGCTTTGTCGGCGGCGTTGGTCAAAGCGAGATTGGGGAGAGGCAATTCCCGAAGTTGAGAAACTTTGATTTGAGGAAATGCTGCCGTGCATTCGTCGAAATAGGAACGAATGAAATAGGCGATCAACCGGCTGCCGAGAACTGCGGCCAAATAATTTGCGTCCAGCGAATCGCTCTTGGAAATATAAACTTGCTGGTCAGCGACGGTGTTTTTGGTTTCCACAGTCACGACAAGACGTTCAGCAAGAATTTTTCGGGAATACACGCGCTTGCCTTCAAAGAATTCAGGATTGCGTGGTTCGGCAAGCCAATCACCATACTTCACATACTCGCTGGCAACCGGAGCGGTCAAACGCGCCAAATCTTTTCCGTAAATAAATTCGCGATAGCCCGGCTTTTTAGTTTTGGAATGATACGGGCGTTCTTCGACGTCTCGCTTGGTCTGAAACCCAGAGCCAAATGCTGATTTGCCAAAACCATCTGGACGGTAGGGATGAACGCCGCGCGTAATTCTAGCCACGCCACCCAATCTTTTTTCAACGGCCAGAAGTTTCTTGATGACTGGTGAAAGCAGGTTTGCCGCCCCCAACGAAACGGGACGATTCCCGTCAAGAAAATCAATCACTGGATACTTTGCGCCCAAAGTCAATTCTTTGGGATTGATTACCGCCGTTTGAAATTCCGAACTAGGCTTCTTCGCTTTCTGTAAAACAAATACAACCGTATCTACGACGATTCCCTCAAAAACATTCGATGGCGGCTTTGTCAAAAGTAAATCGTTCGCCTGCTTAAATATAAAATTCCTCGTCACCGAAGAATAGGTGTTCGTCAACCAGACATCGGGAACAATCAGCCCGACTGAACCTTTCAGTTTTGCCAATGAAACAGTTCGCTCCATGAAGAGCGAAAACATATCGAGTTGATAGGGCGAAGCGCTGTAATGCTGGCGAAAGTATTTTTTGCAGCAGTCGGGAATTGCCAGGGCTTTCCAATCACGACCAAAGACATAAGGCGGGTTGCCGACAATGGCATCGAAACCGCCTTCGTATTCCGTTTCCGGCGGGACGGGCGGTGTGGGTTTTGCATTCTTTTTTTTCTTGTAGGTGAAACTGCCGTGTAGCGGCACGCCGGGCACGGTGTAGTCCATCTCGCCCACGGCGGTTTCGCGTATTTCACCGCTGGAAACCTTGCGACGGAAAATCTGCGGGAAGCGTTGCGCGTAATCCATCGGGTTGAGCTTCTTTTCCTCGTCCACGCTTAATTTGCCGCCGTCCAAAATGTCCGGGCCAATGAGCGAGTTGCCGCAGACAATATTTTTGTCCAGAGAGGGAAGCAGCGTAAAATGAAACTCGGTCTGGAATTCGCTCGTCGAGCCGACCGTCTCATCTTCCAGCAATTTCAGGTAGAGCGAGAGTTGCGCGACTTCCACGGCCTGCCGGTCAATATCCACGCCGTAAATGTTGTTGGTGAGAATGTCGCGCTTCTTCTGGAGCGACAGGTGGAGCGAGCCATCGCGCCGCACGCAGTCGCCCTTTTTCACCTTGCCGGGATTGTCGGTGTAGTACTTCGCGTGGTATTGCAACAGCACATCATAAACGCCCAGCAAAAACGAACCGCTGCCGCAGGCGATGTCGGCAAATTTCATCTCCGCAATCTGCGCCGGGGTTTGGCCCTCAATCAGTTTGCCGACGGTGTTTTCGACAATGTAGCGGACGATGTATTCCGGCGTGTAATAAACGCCGCCGGCTTTGCGCACTTCCGGCTTCTCCACCACCCGCGCGCTGTCGGAAATGACCTTGCCGAGAAAGCGTTCGTAAATGCTCCCTAAAATGTGGATGGGAATGCTGTTGAAATTGTAAGGCGAGGTCGGGTCGGACAGTTCCTCGCAGATGTGGGCAAAAACATTTCCGTCCGGCGCAAAACCCGGCACGTCGAGTTTCGGATGCCATTTATAGACGACGCCGTTGTATTTGCGGTCGAGCCGGAGCGAGGCGTTGACGAAATCCTCCCAGACGCCTTCCGACTTGCCGAAGTTCTCCACTTGCGGCGTCTCGATACCCTTGTCTTCAAGAAAGCGCGTGAAGACGAGGCGATCCAACGTGCGCTGCGTGACTTCAGTGAGCAGATCGCCGTCAAGGTCGGGATTCTTTTTCTTGAAGGCTTGCGCGAGTTTCTGGCGGTAGCCGTCCAACTCTTCCAGAAAATCATCGTCCGGGTTGGTGTCGCCGCCTTTGAACAATCCGCGCTGGAATCTCTTGCCTTTGGATACGGGGCGCGATTCGGCGAGCTTTTCCAGCGAACCGCTGGCGACCGCCTCGCGCGAAAAGAGCCAGTAAATGCGGGCAAACTTTTCGCGGTCAGCGAAGTCGGTGTAGCTAAAGCGTTCCACGACGCGACTCAACGTGTCGTTGATGTCGGGCTTGAGGCGGCAATCCAGTATATGGAAATCATCGAAGCTGGTCAGCACGGCAAAGGGCGAGGTGCGTTTGGTGAACCAGCCGTAGCGGATGGCTTGCAGATAATTGTCCGCGGATGCGAAGTCGTTTGATGGCCGCTTGGCCTCGACATAAAACCGCACGTCTCGAAAATTCGGCGCAAGCATGAATGCGTAGTCGGCGCGTTTGCGGGCCGAGCCTTCATTGACACCGCGTTCAACTTTCACTTCCTGTGCGTAAGGATTCGTCTGCTCGTCATGGTTCACATCCCAGCCGAGCGCGATGAAAAATTTATCAACGAAATCCTTGCGAACCTCCGCCTCCTGATAATCTGCCGAAAGGTAGCGGTCCTTGTTGGCGTGAAATGTGGCGACGAGCTTTTCAACCCGGGTGAACGCTTCGTCAAACTTGGTCGGCATGGGGAGTTTTTACAGAAGATTGGCCGCAACGGCAATTCAGATAGCAAACAAAACGATCTTCGTTTCCGAAGGCCACGTTAAGTTTGCGTCAATGTTTCGCCGTTTGCTTTACGGACTCGGCGGCGTGGAGGTCTCGGCTTTGGCCGGCCGGGTTAAGCTCCCGGCATCACGCGCAGGTGTGAAATCCGGAACACCGCGCCGCGCGGTTCGTTGGGAACACACTCAATTTCCCAACCGTGCGCCAGGACGATTTGTTGCACGACGGCGAGGCCGAGGCCGGTGCCCTTTTGGGTGGTGGTGAAGTACGGTTTGAAGATGTCGGTGCGGTTCTCTGCTGGAACGCCGGGGCCGTTGTCACGAATCTCCAACGTCGCCTCGTTCGCGCCGCTGCGCCCGGCGGCAATGTGAATTTCCCCACCACGTTCGACGGCTTGGGTGGCGTTGAGGAGCAAATTGAACAGCGCCTGCCGGAGCAGTTGCTCGTCGGCCTCGATGGCCGGCAGGTTTTCCGCCACGGTCATCTTGATGGCTTTGTCCTCGAAGTCGTGACCGAGAGCGCGCACCACTTCGCCGACGGCGGAATTCAACGGCACCGTCACGCGCCGGACTTCGCGCGGGCGGGAGAAGTTGATGAAGTCGTTCAACTGCGCGGTGACGCGGTCGGCCTCGTCCACGATGCTGCGGGATTTCTCGCGAATCTCGGGCGGAGCATCATCGCGTTTGGAAATCATCTGGGCCAGACCGCGGATGATATTGAGCGGGTTTTTGGTTTCGTGCGCGAGGCCGGCGGCGGCGAAGTTCATTTCCTTGAGGCGGGTGTTCAACTCGGCGGCGCGCACGAGCCGGAGTTCCAGTTCGGCGGACCGGCCAAGGTTGCGCCAGGCAAGGCCGAGACCGACGACCGAGAGCGACACGAGGGACGCAATGAACAGGCGCAACCACAAATCACGCCGCACCGCCGCCTGCATGGACGTGGTCGGTAGGACGATGACAAAACTGTGAACGCCCTGCTTTTGAAGGGCGGCTTTGTATTCCACCTCGCTCATCCAGAACGGGCGGCCAAAGGGCGGGCGGCCGTCGCGGTCGCCCCGATGGCTGCGGCGGCGCGGCGGTTGGTTGCTGCCGCTGTCAGCGTCGGGCGGGGGCGGCGCGTGAGCATCCATCGCGGGCGGTTCCCCTTCCGGCGGCGGCGGGCGGGAAGAAAAACCACTGGGGCGATTGGTGCCGCGTCCAAACATTTCGTTGACGACGATGACGGGACCGGGAGGCTCGGCTTCGGGCGCGGGACTGATGCCAGCGCTGGCGATTTGATTGGTGCCGAGTTCGACCAGGTTCATCAACGCCACGCTGCGGTCGGACCAATATGGCGCGCCGCTGGGGACGAGCGTTTTCAAATCAGCGGCAATCGGTTCGCCCACCACCGCAACGACTTCCTCCTCGGCGTTGAGCAGCGCGATGGAATCAACATCGCCCGGCTTGATGAGCGGCTTGAGTGCTGGCTCAAGGCGGTCGCGCGGCACCACGCCGAAGCGCCGCAGTGCGTGCATGACACTGCCGGCCGTGTTCGAGATGTCCTTGGCGCGGTTGATCAACTCATCGCGCGCGGACTGGCGGACGCGGAGGTGCTCGAACCCCTGCCACAGAATGACCAGCGCCCAGACCGCTGCCAGCAGGCTGTAGAGATATCGTCCGCGCAAGCTCATGAATTTCGCATGTTCGGTGGCCGAGGCCGGGTGCTTCACTTCCGCACTTTGGGCGGAGTCGCGGGTTTGGTCTCCGCTGACGGGGTCTGGTCGAGGAAGCGGTTGAGTTCGTCTTCGGTGAATGCCTTGCGCGAGTTTACCGCTTTCGCTCTTTCGCTCTCAGTGTTCGCCGCGAGTTCGGTGGGACGATTCACAATGTGGGGCGTCATGAAAATGAGAAGCTCCTTCTTCTCATCGCTCGTGGTCTTGTGCTTGAAGAGCAGGCCCAACAACGGAATGTCGCCAAGGATCGGCACCTTGTTTTCCGAATTGACCTTCTGCGTCTGCATCAAGCCGCCGATGACGACCGTCTGTCCGTCGGGTACGACGACCACTGTGTCGGCGGAACGGACATTGATGATGGGTGCGGCGACATTGCTGCCGCTGTTGGTTCCGCTGCCGCTCGCGATGTTGACGGTCGAATCGGAAACGGAGGAGATTTCCGGAGCGACAATCATTTCCACCATGCCGTCCGAGGTGATAAATGGAGTGACTTGGAGGATGATGCCGACGCTCTGGTATGAGATGGTGTTTCTTTGATTTCCAAACGCGTCATAATTCACGCCGGTGATCAACGGCACGTCCTGGCCAATCTTGATCGTGGCCTGCTGATTGTTGCGCGCCAGGATGGACGGGCGGGATAGAATCTCCGTCTTGCCCGCCTGGGCGAGCGCGGCGATCGTAATTTCGAGGTCTTTGCCCAGCATGGTGTACATGCCCCCGGAGGTGGCGAGATCGAAGGCAGTCGAGGCCGTGTTCTGCATACCGGCAGGCGTGTTGAAGGCGCCCACTTTGCTGCCGCTGATCGTGTGTTTGAAAGCGCCCTTCACGCCAATATCCGACCCTTTCGAGTAGGTGGCTTCCATGAAGACGCACTTGATCAACACCTGCGGTGTGGGCCGGTCCAACTGGCTGATCACATTGGTGATGTGCGCCGCGGTTTCCTCGTCCGCAACCACAATGATGCTGCGCGTTTCGGGGTCGTAGGTGATGCGCGCCTGGCCGATATCAGTGCTGGAAGGATAATTGTTGTTGCTACCTGCCGAGGTGCGCGACCCAGTGCTGGGCCGCGGAGCTACGCCGGGAGTGACCTGCGCGTGCAACCCGGCTGTCGCCAGCACGAGGCCGGCGCCGAGGAAAAACCCGAATCGCTTGATGATTGCTTGTTTCATTGTTATGTCCTTTGGTGTTTTACAAATCTACGCGACGCACTGTCGCCTATCGTCCTGTCCTGGGGGTCGAAGTAGTGGGGCTGCGGGATGAACTGCTGCTCCCCTGGTTTCGGAGGTTGTTTTGCTGACGCGTGCTCAACTGACTGCCCGACTGCTGCGCACCGGAGCGCGCGCTGTTGAAGTTGCCGCTGCTGTCGGTCGCAATCACGCCCTGTAATTCTTCGACCACGTCCTGCGGGTCGCGATTCTCCACCTTGATGACATAGACTTTCTTCTTCTTGGCGGGATCGGAATCGAGCTGTTCGATGATTCCGGCGATCTGGGCCATCAAGTCGTGGGAAGCGCTCACGAGCACCGAACCGGTGCGGGGATCCGCCACGGCGGTTACCCGGGCCTGGCTGAATTTTCGCGCATTGGGATCGGTGCCCGCTCCACTGCCGCTGCGGTCGCGGCCGAAGAAGGGAAAAGGCCCGCTGGTCCGCGAACTGATCCGGCTGCTTCCGGTCTGCTGAGTGGTCGGGTCCGGAAAAACTGGTCTTCCACGTCCACATCCATCTGATCCACCAGTTCCTTGACCAGCGCCAATTGTTCGTCCGTCCCGCTGACCACCAGCGAATTGCTCCGGTCATCCGCCACGGCTGTCACTTTCGCCGAGGCCACGCGACCGGCCTGCGAAGCGTTCGCACCTTCACCCCTTGATGAGTTGCGGTCGCGGCCGGGAGGAAAGAAGGGAAAACCCGGCGTGCTGCCCGTGCGGCTGCTGGCCGAATCCCCCTGAAACAACTGCGTCACCACTTGCGCCAGCGCCGTGGCGTCCGCGTAGGTCAACGGAAATACCCGCACCGTGGTGGCGCTCACGCTCGGCGTGTCCAGCGCTTTCACCAATTGCACCATGCGGCGGATGTTGGCCTTCGTGTCCGTGAGGACGATGGCGTTCGCCCCCTGGTTGGCGGTCATACTCGTGCCCGCAGGCATGAGCGGTTGGAGCGAGGTGATCAACTGGGCGGATTCAACGTTGTGAACATAGACGATTTGGGTCACGAGGTCCTTGGTCGGCGGGATATTGGTGTAATCATTGTTCGGAATGCCGGCGACGATCCTGGCGTTCGTAGCATCCACTACGAAAATGTTGAGCACGTTGCCCTCGACCGTCGCGCCGTAGCTGCTGGCCGTGAGTGCTTCATCCAAAATCTGAATCGCCTCATTGCGGGTGACCGGGCGATTGGACCAGACGGTGACCGTGCCCTTCAAATCCACCTTGGAATTCGCGCTGATGGTGAACCCCGCCGCGTCGCTCAAGTAATCCAGCACCATGCTCAAGGGGGCGTTGCGGAAGTTCAGCCGCAGCGCCTGGGCCACGCCGGCGGTGTGATTGGTGGACTGCTTCGCCACGAGCGCGCTGAGCGAAACTGCGTTCGTGCCCGAACCCGCCGTGCCGCGCGTCCCCTGGCCACGAATGGGGTGGGAAGCGCGACCTGCGCCAGGCTTGTCGTTCTCACCTTCGGCCGGTTGTTCGCCGTTCGTTGATTGTGTTGCCTCCACTACCGCCTGGATCAACTGCCCCACGGCTTGTTGTTGTTCGGCAGTGGCGTCACTATTGGTGTCCCCTTCAGCCTGGCCGGCCACCACGACGGCCGCGGCGGCGGCGGCGGCGTTTTCCGCCGTGTCATCCGCGGGCAGCGGATTATCTTGTTGTGCCCGGGCGGCGAAGGACAGGGTGAGCGCGACGAGGGCGATGAGAGGTTTGGTCATAAGTGTTTTCATTGGGATTCCTTTTCTCGACGTTCCATAAGACGTTTGAGAATTTCGGACTCCATTTTGGAATCCAGCTTGGACTCTTTTTTGGAATCCTTTTTGTCCTGTTTTTCTAGTTTGAGGATTTCAGATTGATCGGCACTGGAATTTGAATTGGCCGTGGTGGATTTAGTCACGGATTCGGACTCGTGCCCACCGGCCGAAACGGAATCGCGACGGCTTGAGCGACTGGAGCGACCACCCGAATCGCTGCGGCTTGAACGGCTGGAAGGGCTGCTCTCGCGGGTTGAGACGTAACTCGATCCGCCGCTGTCAGCGACGCCGTCACCCAAATGCCACGCGCCCTCGTCTTCCCGGCGCATGGCCGAGCCGATGGGCAATTCCAAAATCTTGCCATCCGCTTCCAGCTTCACAGCGTTGGCGAGCACATCTACGACTTTGTAGCCGGCGATCACGCCGCCGGTTTTGACGGCTTTCGCAAACTCCGAACTCGAACCCTCAAAGAACGCGAACGCGCCTTTCTCGTAAGCCATCGTGCCAACCAGCGTGAAACTTTCGACGCGGGCCGGGCGGCGCGAAGACGACAGGCGCACCTGACCACCCGAGCGGTTCGCGTTGAAAATGTTTCGCTCAGCCACAATGCGAAATGAGGATTCGTCGAGGCGGCGAGGGCTGGATGCTGACGCCGGAGCAGCTTCCCTTGGCCTCGGCGCGGTTTCGGTCACCAGCGGGGCAGCAGCAGTCGCGGCAGGCGCGTTGGTGATGGCGGGGTCGTTCGTCGTCTCGGCAACCACGGAAAAGGCCGTCGCTGCGACCGCGATCAGTTGGAGTCCATGCTTCAGCATGCCGCTTGGGCGCACGACATGTCCCATTGCGTTCATAATGGGACGCTCGCACATTTTGACTGTGATAGGAATGTTCATCGTCGCGTTGGTTTCGGCGGGTTCAGCAGCAAGCCGCTCACCTGAATGACCAGGGCCATTTGCGAACCTTCGGTGTCCCGCGCGGCCAACTCCATCGAATCCACCTTCACTCCCATCGGATCGCGCTCGATTTGAAACAGAAAGCGCGAGATGGCCGGCAAACTGCCCGCCACATCCGCCCGGCACTCCAGCGTTTTGTAATCATCCTCGGCTTCCTTCCATTGCGGGCGGATCGAACTGACCGACACGCCGCCAGCTTGGGACCACCGCTCGAACGCCTTGAGCATCTGGCTTTCGGCCTCCGGCTTGGCGCGCGACAGCACATTCGTGCGCATGGTGTCCCACTGCTCACGCAAAGCGCGCTCGCGTTTCAACGTCTCCGTTCCACCGCGCACCGCTTCCTTGAGTTTCGCAATCCGTTCCGTCCGCGCCTTCCAACTTTTCGTCAGCGGCGTGAACACGAGTTTGTCCACCACAAAAAGTCCCACCGCGACGATGGCGAGGATGGCCAGGAATTGTTGTCGTTTGTTCAGGTTCATGGTGCGCCACCGCCTCCCCACTGAAAGTTGAAGGTGAATTCCAACGGGGTGTTGCCGCGAGTCATCTCGATGTGAATGTCCGAAATCTGGTTCGTCGCCGAGCGCAACTGGTCAAGTGTCCTGATGAACACCTCGCGATTGCGCGCCGTGCCCGAGCACGTCACCCGCGCCGGCTCGCGCAACTCGATTGTTTTCGCCGAGACCGCACCATCCTGCGGGAAGGCTTCCGTGAGGCGCTTCAAGATCGCCAGGGTCCGCACCGACTCATCATACCAAGGGCGATACCGACGAATCTGATCCCGCATCTGCGTCAGCTCGGTCACCTGTGCCTCCATGCCCGACCATTTGGACTGCCAGTGCCACAAAACGATTTGCTGGACAAAGAAGGCGATCAAGACGATCAGCGCCAACGCGCCCACACCCATGCCGGCGTAAGCCAGCTTCCCGGACGAGTAACGTTCCGCGAACTGTGTCAACGGACTGACTTTCGGCGGGAGAAACTCCATCCCGCTTTGCCCTGCCAGTTGCCGCACCGCCAGGCCCAACGCTCCGGAAATCGGCGTGCCGGACGGAATTCTCACACCGAACTCGGTCGCCGCGTGATCGCGGACGTGTTCGACCTTCAAACCCCAATCCGCCGCCGCCGCGCGCAACTCCTCCGCCAGTTCGGTCGCCGCTTCGTTGCGGCCAAACACGCGCACCCGCTTCATGGCCTCGCGCACCTCGTGCGGCAACTGGCCGAGCGTGATGCGCAATTCGCGCGCGATGTGCTCCGTCTGAAGCTCGCGACCGGCGCCGACCTGTTCATAAGCGCCGCCGAGCGTGCGCAGATACACCACGCCGCCGCCGCACGAAACCTGCATCGCCACGCTGGTTTCGCCGGCCAGCAGCGCGAGCGTGCCTTCCGCCACATCCGCCGCCGCCGGTTGGAGCGCCGTGAGCCCGAGTGAAAACGTCACGGGACGGAGTTGTGCGGCGCGCAGCACTGCTTCCAACCGGGTCACATGTTCGCGGGGCATCCCAACCAGCGTCGCAAACTTGTCGGTGCTGCCGGCATTGAAGCGTGAATGTGCCAGCCGCAATTCCTCCAAGCTGTAAGGAAACCCCCGCTCAGCTTCGATCTGCAAGAAGTCCGCCACATCTTCCTCGGCCAGCTCGGGCAGTTTCACCGTGAGCGTAAGCGCCCAGTTCAACGGCAGGCACACCACGCACCAGCGCTCGCGGATTTGTTCCGCGTCGAGCTGCTTGCGAATTTCGCGCCCCGCCAGTTCAACTTCCGCTGTGAGGGGATCGAGCGAGAGCGACGCGGAAAAAGTCTTTTGGATCTCCACCGAACCGTTCGTCCGACGCACCCACACGCCATCGAGCCGGCTGCCGTCGAATGACAGGCCGAGCAGCGAGTTGCCGGGGTGTCGCTGGAGCAGTTTGTCCAATTGTTTCAGGTCAATCATGGTCGTCGAAAAAATTTCACTGGCCGCTTGTGGTAAAATTCACCCTCACCCTGAACCTCTTTTTGCATTTGGTAGGGACGCGTTCCACCCGCGTCCCAAATTCCTTGCCGAACAGATGGGGACGCGGTGGAACGCGTCCCGGCCAGGTCCATGAGAAGGGAGTGCGTCGGAAGAACCTGCCACTCTTTGAATGAAGTTTTTGTGAAGGTTCTCATCGCGTCTCCTTTGCATCGGCTAAGAGTCCGGTTCGCGTGTCCTTGCCGAGTGCCCAACCCAGGTGTGTCAGGTCCTGACGGCGGATGACGCGCGGCGCATCTTCGCTCGTATCAAAAACAAACCGCACTCGTTGATAACCGCGATTGTGGTGGCCCACCGCCGCGATGTCCGCCGTGTATTGGTAGCTGCGCGTGGTGATATACGGCCCGGCGAGGACGGCGTTGGTGTCGCTGTTCATGGCGCTGGCCACCCAGGCGACGCTGGTCAGTTTGGCCGGATTTGCTTCGCGGTAGGAAATCAATTGCGACGCGTAATCCGTCCCGATGCCAAGAATACATTCCAACACTGTCTGGCTGGCGGTGTTCACATTGACCAGCCCCTCGGTAAAACTGTTCGTCGTCGCCGTCACGTAGTCGCTGATTTGTGCGAACTCGTCCTCCGTCATGCCGCTACGCAGATAAAACTCCAAAATGCTGCCAATCGCTGGGGCGGTGGCGCCACCCCGCCCCGGTGGACGCGACGGATAGAGCTGCCGCATAATTTCGGTCGCGCGCGACTGGCTGAAAGCCCCTTCCAACAAGGCTTGCACTTCTTGCTGGCGGTTGACGTTCGTGCCTGTCGCCGGCTCGCGGCTGTAAACCGTGAAATACTCCATCAATCCCGGATCGAGCCGGCCATCGCGATTGTCGTACGGCAATGAGTCGTCACCGTCGTTCTCGTTGGGGTCGAGGATGCCGTTCAAGTTCGCGTCCTCGCCGTAAATAATCTCCGCCGTCATGCCCGCAACCAGGCGCAGTTCCTCGACCGATTCAAACGGGGCGTTCTTGGTTTTGTAAGGTTGCGTGAGCCGGCTGTAAGTCTCGTCCTCGGCGCCGTTGTCGGAAACGCTGCTGTTCGCATCACGCCAATCCATGATCGCGGTCGCGATTTGCAACGTCATGCCGGGGAGATATTGGATCATGTCCGCCGTGAGCCAGGACGCGTTGAGGTTGATCTTGGATGCCTCGTCCACCAACCCGAAGGCGGGCGTTGTGACGTTGATGTCCCACTCGTTTGTGTCGCGGCCGATGAACCAGAATTTCGCGTTGCCCACCGGGACAGCTTCGCATGGAAATTCCGAGGGATCGGGCATTTCGCCCGGATTCGCGACCGTTGTGAGAATATTGCTCAAGTAACGCGCCGCACCGTCAATGGCTTGATTTGATTCGATGGCGGCAACGCGATTGTCCGACGCGTGCAACTCCATGCTCATCGAGTGCGCGAAATACAATGTCAGCGCCACCAACCCGAACGCGATCCAGAGAACGATGATGAGCAGTGAACCGGACTCGCGTTGTTGGAGTCCACGCTTTAGCGTGTT
>JALOTT010000403.1 GCA_025457745.1 Verrucomicrobiota bacterium | reverse complement strand
GCACGAGACCGCCCTTGAGCGATAAAACCCACGGCGACAAGAAGAAGATGCTGCGAAGTTGCACGCACCTGGAGGATCAGGTTTTCAAGGCGTGCCGGAAGTATTTCAAGGTGTGTGCCCGCTCCCACGTCGAAATCAGGAAGAAAATTTGCGGCAAGTTCGAGAAGGGCTACCTCGCCTTCCACCAGCACAAGGGCGCGCGGCTGAAGTATTTCCGGCGGGTGGACCTCCACAAAACGAAGACACCCGCGAAGGGCTCGCGCACGGCCATCTGTTTTTTCCTCCATGTGAAAACGATTCCCGAATACGGCTGTGGACTCGTGGTTTCGTTCGGCATGGGTGGCTGGGAAACGCTGATTTGGAATCGAATCGTCAGAAAACAGCATCCTGATTGGCTCAAGCATCCTTGCTTTGTCGTCGGGGAGTTCGACATGAACGGCTTGCCGTCCAGGCCGGCAAACCTGAACTTCGTGGATCAGATCAAGGTTGAAATTCTGCTGGATCACAAGATTAAGGGTTGAACTCCGTGGCTCGCCCCGGCTCGGACTCTCGGCGGGAATCACAAGCCGGGGCGTGGCGGCTGGTTCAAACACCGACGGCCTCTCCTTTGGTTTGCACCTGGCCCTGCGTGCGGGCGACTGCACGCCTTGTGGAACGGGCGATCTGGGCGATGACGCCCTCCTTCTGGTCGTCCGGCAGGTCTTTCACCAGCGTCTCGTAGGCGTTTTTGAGCGCGGGGTTTGAATTGATGCGCTTCATCAAGCCTTCGCGCATCCGCTGCTGGCGGTCGAGTTCACGCACCTCGTTGAGGACGACAGTGCGCTCCATGCGCTCGCGGGGCATGGCTTGGACGTAAGCCCAATACTTGGGGTTGTCCTTGATGTAGGCATCAATCTTTGCATCCACTTCCGGGTTGGTCCGGAACGTGGGCTGGTCGGTGGGGGCGGCATTGCCGCCGGCGCTCGGTGGCGCTGAGGTTTTCGGTTTGCTCATAACGATTCGTGTTTTTGGTTGTTGTTGCGCGGCATTTGCCGTGTTCGCCGAATCAAGGCGATGAGTCCGCCCCGTTCCGGCAAAGTGTCTTCATGGTTTCGATATGTCGGGTGATTCAGGCGCGAACGCAGGCACGTCGTTTGTCGTGGGCGACGGGGCGGCTGAAAGCTTCTGAAGTTCCTTGCTGAACTCGACGACACGCTGCTCGTTGGTCGCGAGACGAACACTCAAGAGAGCGCTGTTGCGCGCCACGTTCTTCATCTCGCCGACGACCGCCTGCAACTCGCCATAGGACTGCGCAAGTTTTGCGGCCTCCAGCATGACGCTGGCGGTCGCTTCCCGCTGGCGGTTCATTTCGGCGACCAAGAAATCGTTGGTGGGCGGCGGAGCAAACGCGGCATCTGGCGGCGGATTCAGCAGATTGGCCGTGTTCAGCGGGCCAGGATGCAGATTCCAACGCGCGGAAACTTCGATCCGATAGACGGGGTGTTGTTCGTGCATCGCCTCCGGGTGGTTCGGATCAACGTAGCGCCCGATGTGGTAGGCGCGGACAACCTCTCCGTAGCGAACGGCCTCGACCGGCTCGACGGCCGGCGGCGATGAGGGGCGGACGACAAGCTGCGGGTGCGAGGCGCACGAAGCGACGAGCACGAGTGGAATGAATGCGAGATATTTCATGGTCAAAACATCGGGGTTGAGTTTGGTGCAGCCGCGTCCGGGATTGGTGTATGACCTACACCGAATGCAGCGGTCGGGAGAAAGGCCGGAGGGTTGGTTTTGTCCTCGTCGGCGAACGGTTTCAGCGTGCCGCCGATCACGGCCTCGCTGCGGTCAATGGTTTGGAGCACGTAGAGGTAGAACTGCTTCCCGCTCGGCACGCGGACGTAGAAACCGTCGCGCTGAATCGCTTCGTAAATGCGCTGCGCATAAACCGAGAGAACCTTCTGCGCGCCTTCAAATGGCGCATTGGCCAGCGAAGGACTGTTGATCGGGCCGAAAACCGTTTGCTGTTTCTCCGTCAACGCGCCCGCCGCGCCGGAAAGAAACGTCGCGGCGAAAAGCTTGATATCCGCCATGTTGTCGGACTTGATGACGCGTCCGCGCAGCCCGGCGCTGCCGTCTGTGATGCCCCAGCCTTCCTGGTCGCCAGAGAATTCGCGGTCCAGCGCGATGGCCTTGAGGCGAAGCTCCTCGCCGCCCTGCCAGACCAGCGTCCAACTGCTGCCGCTGGCGATGCGCTCGCGATGCCGATCGGTTTGAGCCGAGCCGTGGACTTCCGTTCCAGCGGGAATCACCAACTTGCCCCCGTGATAAATGTTCTCGGTCACGAGGCCAACGATGGGAGTTTGGATCGAAGCCGAGTCCACCGTGATGACGGTCTCACAAGAAATCAGCCGACCGTAGGGTGCGTAGATCGAACCGAGCGATTTGGGTTCAGGAACACCGGCACTGGCGTCAGCGAACAGACTGATCGGTGCGAGCTGCGGTGCGGGCGGTTCTTGTTTCGGTTTCTCGACCGCGACCTTTGGCGGATCGTTGGTCTTAACTGCCAACTGCTGTGGCTCTGGTTTCGGTGGCGGCGGGCGAAACGACTGCATCGGTCGCTCAATGCTTTGCACGACCTGGGGTTTGTCCGTCATGTTCGTCTGCGAGCGGGTGACACGAATGTCCATCTCGCCTGTCCCGGACCTATCGCGCAGAACGCTGAACAGGAGGAGACCACCGCCGAACACGACCACGAACAACACGAGTTTGCCGCTACGCGTTTTGAAAAAGTTCAGGAAGTCGCGGGGTTTCATTGTTCTCCTTTGGGTGAGCGAACGGGTTGCACCGGTTTGGCGGGAGCATTGGTGGAAATGTCAGGTGGCGGTGGCGGCGGCGAGGTGCGTGTCACCAGCACCGCGAAGTCATTCTTGAGTGAGAGTTCGTTCCGTCCGCCGTCCGGCGTGCCGGTTACAGCGAAATAGACCGTGCTGGCCGCGCAGGCGGGCAACACGCCGGGCGCGTCGCTGATGGACTGGAAATAGAGCCGGTTGCCAACGCGCACACAGAAGCTCTCCGGCAGGTAGCGAATCTCCTGGTCGGACTTGTTCCGCAGTGTGACGTGGAAAACCAGCGTGTCCTCCGGGTTGAAACGGATTACTTCCTCGACGCGGATTTCGTAATCGTTGAAATCGGTGACTTGCGGTTCATCGCCGAACGTCCTGGCCTCCGCGCCAACCACGGCTTCGGGCCGCTGTTTCTTGAGCAACGGAAACGCCTTTGCCTTGTCCAGCAACGCGAGCAACCGCGTCGGCGTGACCTGCGGCGCGGGTTGAACCGTTTCAGTTGTCGTCCGGTCTTCCAAGTTGAGCGCAAGCACTGGCGTATCACTCTCGACCAGTTCAAAGACATACGTGCGCTTGTTCCACCTGATGTTCAGATTCGTTGCTGCCTTACGCGCGAGCGCGCGGACGGATAGAAATGACGAGCCTTTCGTGTGCGCGAGTTGGAATTGTCCTGGCGTCTTCCCATCGGAAGTCACCCCCACCGCATCAATCGCGGCAATCGGACCGGGAAGGCTGATGGTGGTGACGCGATTCGTCGCGACGGGCACGGTGACGACAACCCGCTCGTCGAGTGTGACCCGCTGGATGGTTTCGGGCGGTTCAGCGAACGCGAGTGTTGCGGCCAGCAGGAGGATGCTAATTAGTGATTTCATATTTGAAGTCGCCGACAGCGGTGGGGAAACGACCGTTGGCAGCCATGTTGGGGTTGCGGAGTAAGCGGAGACTCAACTTGAAGTTGAACGCTTCGGTGAAAACCTTTTCCTGAAAGATTCCAGTGCGGATTACCTGGCCGGAGACAGCG
>JALOTT010000402.1 GCA_025457745.1 Verrucomicrobiota bacterium | reverse complement strand
GCCCGGCTCGACCGTCAATTCCTTCGCCGTGAAATACTGTTTGCCCTTCACCTTGCCATAGACGATCCAGCGATCGACGAAACCCTCCTTGCGCGTGTCGGCCACGGGCACGGGTTCGAGGTAATGATTGTCCTTGAAGTTCGGGTCCACGTTCGCCTCCCAATCGAGCTGGTTCACGATGAAATCCAGGTCGCGATGCCGCGATTTCGGCATGTCCTTCACCAGCAAATCCCACGGCACGTAACGGCCCTCGACCAGGCTTTGATACATGCCGAACACGTCGCTGCCCCATTGCGGCTCATAGGTGCAAAGCGACCCCGGCGCGTGCAGGATGCTCGGCCCGATCAGCCACCCGCTGCCCGGCTTCAAACGATACGCCTTCGAGAGATCGAGGATGCCGTTGTCGCCCTTGTTCCAATCCGCCAGACACTTCCGCACCTGCGCCTTCGTCGTGCCCGGTTCAAACCCCATAAACGTGTAGGGGAAATTGTTCCCCACGTTGTTGTGCTGCGGCGGAAAATAATAACTCTCCGGCTTGCCTTCCTGCCCGACCAACCGCGCCTGCGCCGCGCTCTGGTGCATGTGATGCGGAATCGGCCCCATGTTATCGAAGAACTTGGAATAAACCGGCCAGCGCCCGTATTTGTTCCAAATCGCCTGGCCCACCAGCGTCGCGCCGCAATCCGCCACCGCCTGCCGCAACGTGAACCGCTCCCGGCCCACGACACAATAACTCAACCCCTCATCCGGCACGCGACCATCATTCGCCGCCTCGGTCGTGGAAGCGAACCAACGCTCGTCAATGCCGCCGCGATTCGCGCCGTAGGCGTAAGTGTCGTCGGGATGCAACTTGATGCGCAAACCGGGTTGGAGAAACGAGCGCGGCACCCACGTGGGCGCAAGGCGCAGCAAGCCGCCCGTGTGCGACAATTCGGCGGCGACTTTGGATTGGGTTTTGTTTTTGACGGTCTTGAGTTGAGTCACAGTATTCATGGCGGGGAAAGATGTAACGAGGTGGGCGGAGGATTTGAAGTCTTTTTCTTTCAGGCTTACAACGAACTCCGCGCTCCGCCGACTCGCTTGGCTGGTCGAAGCCTTGGCGAAGACTGCTCACGCTGGCGTCACGCCGAAATTAGATGAAAGCGGGAGTCAGACAGCGGCGGAAGCAAAGCGGGACAACCCGGGACGGAGTGACGGAATCCCGTTGGGGTTTGGTTGGAACGTGACTGTGTGCGCATCCATGTCGCAGTCATACGGATTTATTGCCCTGCTTGAGCGACTTGTCACGAATTTCTGATAAAGCTCGTTCCCATTGTTTGAAGATGACATCAACGTAAAAGACAATCCACGGAGTCAAGTCTTCGTCCCTTTGATACCACTTCGATTGAGAATTATAAAGCGCCTCATAATAAAGACTTTTGTCATCCATAATCACTTGGTCGAGCGGATAGAAACGTGTGAAATGATAACCAGATCTCTCGAGCAGATACGTTGAAAGCAATCGCGCGAGCCGGCCGTTTCCATCTTGGAATGGATGAATGGCGAGAAAATCTACTATGAACTCCGCAATCATCACGAGTTTGCAAAAGCGCGGGGTCTTGTCGGATTCCGAGAATCCTCGACTGAACCTGTCGCAAAGATTCTGAAGGAACGTTTCCGCCTTTTCTGGAGGAAGCGTTTCCACATTGTAGAACTCAAGTTCTGGATCTGTGATGAATATGGACTCTGTCTTAAAACGGCCAGCAATTTCAGGCTTCGTCGATACGAACATTCGCTGATGCAGTTCAAGAATGAAGGAAACAGAAACGATAGGTGTTCTGATTTGACTCAAAGCAAAAAAGTATGCTTCCGAAATTGCCTTCTGTGCCTGCTGCCGCTCATTCAACTCCACCGTTTTTTGACCGAGGCTTTTGGTAACGGCATTAAATACGACACGCACTTGCTCGGCGCGCAAACCCTCGTTTTCGATTCTGCTGCTTGCCTCTACGCTTCGAACAATGCTCCAGACTTCGTCAATATCACCTTTGTCCCACAATTCTAGTTGGTTGGGAGACTTCTTGGTATAATCAGATACACGAAACTGTGCGTGAGCGAGCACCTCCAGTTTCCCAAGAGTGTAATGCGGTAAACTATACTTGTCACGCGAACCAACCGGGTATGGCTGTGGAGGATTGAGTCTGGCTTTACGAGCGCCAGCTTTCATGGTCGTGTGCTCGACCAAACCGCCCTTTCGGACGTTAATAGTTGAATGAATTTCGTCGTTCATCACCTCGACATTATGTTGGAAAGACATGAGCCTGGCAAAGTCTTTTCGCCATTCCAAAACTTCAAATCCGCATCCGTCACCGCGCCGGGCGAGGCGCTTGTGACGTGCTCCAGCCCATCCTCGATCTTCGCCGGGATGAATTCGTCGGTCATCACAATCATCGGTCTTTAGCTCCGTCCGGAGCGGAATCTTTGTAGAACCCAAGCCAAAGAATCGCCAGCCCCGTCCCGCCTTCATTCCCGCCTTCGCTCCGCTACGACGCGGCAAGCCATTTCGGCGCGGCCGGCGGGGCGGCCTCTTCCTTCCCACCGCCTCGTCCAAACCAACCGCCCGGTGTTTCACCGCAGAATTGAGTTTGTTTCTACGCCCGCCCTCACCCTGACCCTCTCCCCCAAGAGAGGGAACAGCCATCGTCCGTTTGCCGTTTGCTCGAAGATCGTCCTGCCAAATCCGCCACACGACATTCCAAGAAACCGGCGAACGATTCTCCCTCTCCCCGGGGGAGAGGGCCGGGGTGAGGGCGAGCGTTTCATCCAACTGGAATTGCTTTTTGGCGCGTAAAGTGTTGCGTTGTCTATCGTCGCTCTACCTTCTTTCCCGTCCTCGTTCTGGATGCTGCCGGTGATGTCGCACGACGGTAATGCGAATGCCGTCCGCGATTTCCCGGAAGAGGAAGTGGTAGGGAAAACGTCTGAGATTAACCCGTCGCCGTCCCGGCGTCTCGAAATGAAAACGTCCGGGATTAGCAGCAGCTTGGGTGATGAAAGCGTTCAACTCGTCCCAGAACTCGTCGCCCAGTCGGTCATTGATGCCGTCGTAGTGGCGCAGAATTTTGGAAACGTCCTGCTGAACCGCCGGGTGGTAAACCACCTTCATCGGCCTCGCTCTTGTTGGACGCGACGAACGAACTCCTCGTGCAAAATCGCGGTCACCTGCCCCGATTCCAACTCCCGTTCCCGCTGCTCGACTTCCTCATCGGAAACGTCCGTTCCCAGAGGCGGCAACGTGTCGAGAAGTTTCGCAGCCAGCGTGGCCCGCTCGCGATCCGGGAGCGCCAGAGCCTCTTGTTCAATTTCGACGACTTTCATCGCCTGAAGATACAGATTCCTGCCACAACTGGCAACTGTGTGGCGAA
This sequence comes from Verrucomicrobiota bacterium, assembly GCA_025457745.1. Lineage (GTDB taxonomy): Bacteria > Verrucomicrobiota > Verrucomicrobiia > Limisphaerales > JADLHS01 > JALOTT01. Next base: position 453 of record JALOTT010000402.1, on the reverse strand, counting down.
ACACCAAAAGCTCAACAATCCTGCGATGCGGACGGCCCCGCCGCCGCGACCTGGAACTCGCCGACGCCAAGCAAGCCATCCTCGGTTCGTAGCCGCCGAGGTCAGGCGGCTCATTTTCTTCTTAACGCAAAGTCGCCAAGTCGCGAAGCTGCAACCAAAGCGGAGCGCGAGTTGTCCCAACTCGCAGCGTGCTGGCAGGCGGAGGGCCGTTCTGAGAATTGGAGCTCGGTTTGCGATCATGGCTGCTGCGGCTTGGGACAAGCCGCGCTCCGCGAACATCTTCGCAGGCCGCGACAAAGTTGGGAGATAGCACTGCAAAGGCGCGGAGACGCAAAGAGTTTTGTATTGATTCAGCCTTGCGCCTTTGCAGTGCTATCCCATGACATCGTTCCTTTCTGAGAAGATTTTTTCACGCGGCAAGTGCCGTGAGTTGTTCGACATCCGCTTGGCGGG
>JALOTT010000401.1 GCA_025457745.1 Verrucomicrobiota bacterium | reverse complement strand
CACCCCGCTGCAACTGCCGCGCGAGGCCGGTTATGCGGAAAGCTGCTACCACCTCTACGTCGTGCGCCATCCGCGCCGCGACGAACTGAAGAAACACCTCGAAGCCAACGGCGTCGGCTGCGCGTTGCACTATCCAATGTCATTGCATTTGCAGAAGTGCTACGCCCACCTCGGCCACAAGGAAGGGGCGTTCCCGGTTGCTGAAAAAGCGGCGCGCGAATGTCTGAGCCTGCCGATCTATCCGGAAATGACCGACCAGCAGATTCAGCGGGTGGCGACGGTGATCAAAGAGTTCTTTGGTCATTAAGCTCGCCATCTCTCCGCCGACCGGTTTATAGTCGCGCCCGCAAAAACCATGAAAAGCGCGAAACCCAAGAACACGCCGGCCGCCCGCTGGCTCTCGTACCGCCCGGAAATCAAAGTGGTGGACTGCACCATCCGCGACGGCGGCTTGATGAACAACCACCACTTCGATGACAAAATCGTGAAGGTGGTTTACGACACCTGCGTGGCCGCCGGCATTGATTACATGGAACTCGGTTACAAGGCGTCGCGCAAAGGCATCAAGCAGGGCGAGTACGGCTGCTGGAAATATTGCCTGGAGGAAGATCTCCGCCGCATCGTCGGCGAGAACAAAACAGATTTGAAACTCGCGATCATGGCTGACGCCGAGCGGTGCGATTACCACGAGGACATCCCGCCGAAAAAGGAATCCGTCGTGGACCTGATCCGTGTGGCGACTTACATCAGCCAGATTCCCACCGCGCTCGACATGGTCAAGGACGCCCACGACAAGGGCTATGAAACGACCATCAACCTGATGGCGGCCTCGGTCGTGCCCGAGAGCGAACTGGACGAGGGATTGGAAATGTTTGCCCGGTCGGAGGCGGAAGCGATTTACGTCGTGGACAGTTTCGGCGCGCTCTACAGCGAGAAGGTGCACCACCTCGTGAGGAAATACCTGCACTATTGCAAGCGTTCCGGAAAAGAGGTGGGCATGCACATGCACAACAACCTGCAACTGGCCTTCGCCAACACCATCGAGGGCATCGTCCTCGGTGCGAATTATCTCGACGGCACCTTGGGCGGCCTGGGCCGCGGCGCGGGCAATTGCCCGATGGAACTGCTCATCAGCTTCTTGCACAACCCGAAATACGACCTCCGTCCGGTGCTCGAATGCGAGCAAAACTACATTGAGCCGATGCGCTCCAAGCTTCTGTGGGGCTACGATCTTCCGTACCTGCTCACCGGCATGTTGAACCAGCACCCGCGCGCCGCCATCAAATTCAAGGAGGCCGAACTCAAAGGCCAGAAGGGCGACGTCCTCGAGTTCTACGACACGGTCACGGAAGAAGACTGACGGGTTGCTGCATTCTCAGGCGGTCTCAATCACCGGCAGTTCCTTACGGGTCAACACGCGGAAGCCTTGTTGCTGAAGGACGTCGCGGGCAAGTTCGCAATCCGGGACTTCAAGGACCAGAATGGCGCGGTTGTTGGCGATGTAGCCGGAGGCGTTATCGAGATTTACGTTATGGCGGGCGAGGCAGTCGGCCACCGCAAACAGCCCGCCGGGTTTGTCCGGCACTTCAATGGCAAGTGCGTCCACCAATTTGGCCACGAAGCCTTCGTGTTTGAGGGCCTGATAGGCCAGGTCAGGATTGTTGACGAGGAACTTCATTACGCCAAACGGGCCGCTGCTCGTGACGGCTACCCAGCGGATATTGAGATTAGCATTGGCAATGATTTTGGTGAAGTGGGCGACCTGGCCGGGTTTGTTCTCGGCAAAAACCGCCACGAGTTTGACGTCATTCATGGAATTCTCCGTTGGTTACAGTTTGCGGTTGTCAATCACCCGTTTGGCCTTGCCCTCGCTGATGGGCAGTTCGCCGGGCGGCAGGAGCTGGACTCGCGGTTTGACGAGGATTTCGGCGCGCAGGTTTTCCGCCAGTCGGGTCTGTAAATCCAGCAGGTGGCCAACCTGTCCGTCGAAACCAGCTTCGGCAAGTTCCACCTTCACGGTCATTTCGTCCAGGCCCTCGAGTTGAATCAAATAGTTGCGGCCGATCCCGGGCGTGGCCATGAGCACGCGCTCGATTTGCTGCGGGTAAATATTCACGCCGCGCAGGATCAGCATGTCGTCCGACCGTCCGGTGATGCGGTTGAGCCGCCGATGCGTGCGTCCGCAAGGGCAGGGGATCGGGATGATCGAAGTCATGTCACGGGTGCGATAGCGGAGCAGGGGCATGGCTTCGCGGCAGAGCGTGGTCATGACGAGTTCGCCGCGCTCGCCGTTGGGCAGCGGCTCGCCGGTTTGCGGGTCAATGATTTCCATGAGGAAATGATCTTCCCAGAGATGCATCCCGTATTTCTGTTCACATTCGAAGGCGACGCCGGGGCCATTCATTTCCGAGAGGCCGTAGGAATTATACACGTCCAAGCCCAATCCCTGCTCGATCTTCAGCCGTGTCTCTTCCGTGTAAGGTTCGGCCCCGACGAATGCTTTGCGCAATTTCAGGTCGCGGCGCGGGTTCACGCCGTGCTTTTCAAGGAAGGTGGCAAGGTACAGTCCGTAGCTCGGGGTGATATGAATGACCGTGGTGCCGAAGTCCTGCATCAACAGGATCTGGCGCTCGGAGTTGCCCGGCCCGGCGGGAATGACGAGGCAGCCGACCTTTTCCGCGCCATAGTGTGTGACCAGCGCCCCGGTGAACATTCCGTAGGTCATCATGTTCTGGAACACGTCCTTGTTCGTGACGCCCGTGGCGACGAAGGAGCGGGCGCACAATTCGGCGGCGTTGTCCACGTCGCGGCGCGAAAAAAACAGTGCCTTGGGTTTGCCCGTTGTGCCGCTCGAAGTGTGCAACCGCAGGGTTTCGTCGTACAGCACGGCGAGCAATCCCGCCGGGTAATTGGCGCGCAGGTCGGTGTTGGTGGTGAACGGCAACTTGCGCAAATCGGCGAGTGACCGGATGTTCTCCGGCTTCACGTTCAATTCGGCGAATTTTTGCTGGTAGAATGGCACGCGCGACGCCACGCGCCGGACGGTGTCTTGCAACCGCTGAAGTTGCAGCCGTTCGAGTTCGGCGCGGCTGAGGGTTTCGACTGGTTGGTCCCAAAACATGATGTTGTTAAAGGCAGCGCGGGCACCGGGGAGGAACCAACCGGTGCCCGCGCCAGGTGTTCGTTTACGGGTTAGAAGGTGAACATGATTTCCGGGCGGATGAACATCATCACGTCGCGCTGGGCGTAGTAGTCGCCTTCCCAGACGAATTCCGCCCAGAGATGGGCGCTCAAGTGTTTGTTGAACTGATGCTTCAGGACGGTCTGAAGATAATGGCCGCGGAAGTTGCCATCGTAGCTGAACAGTCCGGCGGCGGGTGCGACGCGACGGGTAGGCGTCTCCTCGGGCGCGAACATGGCATTGTATGTGGCACTGAAGGTCATGCCTTTCATCGGGGTGAACATCCAGCCCGGACCGAAGCGCAGAATGTTGTTCATCTGGGCGACCTTGCCGCTGGTTTCAGGCGCGTAGGAATAGATATAAAGCTCACTCCACCGCGGCCAGCGTCCCCAAAGCACGTCAAACATCTCATCCTTGTCCTTCGTTTTTGGATCGTCACCCGAAAGGAACTCGCCCATTAAACTGAACTGGTTGTTCAGCTTGTCTTTGCAGAGATAGGTGAGCTTGGCCTTGCCACCGTAGGCGCTGATGTCCCGCCAATCAGTCGAGGAATTCACGTAGCTCGCTGCGACCGTGGCATCCTGCTTCCGTCCGAACTGATACGCGCCCTCGAGTGAATACTGCCAATGATCGGCCGGAAGCAGGATGCCACGGTCGCAGCGAGCTACGTGAATT
>JALOTT010000400.1 GCA_025457745.1 Verrucomicrobiota bacterium | reverse complement strand
TGAGCGGGGAGGTAACCAGGTTTTTCCACCGGGGCAATCGTGGCCAGGAGGGAGGCGGCTTCTTTTTCGCGCTGGAGGCCGGCCAGGGAGAGGGCGACATTGAAAAGGTACTTGCGTTGCGGCTCGATGCCCAGTCCCAGCAGCCGTTGGGAGGCGACTCGAATTGTTTCAAAGTCTTTGACTGCCAGCGCCTGTCCGGCGGTCTCGGCGTAGTGAGATTTCAGTTGATACGGGTTCCAGAAAGCCAGCCAGATGCCAAAGGCAAGCCAGGTCGCACCGGCCAGGAGGGCCGGAATGCCCCAGCGAAACAGACGGAACTCCCGGGTTCGCAACCAGCGCTTGATGGGCCGGGGCCAATTCATGGCTTGGGAAGGTTCTGCTCGAAAAGCCGGCGCCACAAGAGCAGCCGGGCCTGTTCAAAAAAATCGAGCACCTGCTTCTGTTCCGCTGGCGGCAGGGGGACATAACCGGTGACCAGCACCTGCACTTGGTACGTTGTCGGGAAATCTTTTGCAGGCAATCTAAACCGTCTCAAAAAGCCGTAACGCACGCCGGGCTTCTGGCCCGGCTGCTCCAGCCAGCGACCGCGGTCATCCACGGAACTGAACCATAGGGACCCATATTGGCCGACGTCATTGCGCATCTGCACTTCGGCAGCGGGCATGAGCGCCTGGCCGGGCTGACCGGGGCAGGGCACCCGCCCAACCACGCTCCACCCGTTCGCGGTGTAGCAGACGGTCACGTCGTGATAGCCTTTGAAAGGATAATCCAAAGCCACGGACGCCACGGTATCGCCTTTTTGATAATGCCATATCTGCGAATAGACACCCAAGGTTTCCACTTTTTGAAGACGCGGCGATTCGGGGCTGAGGCGCTTCCAATCGCCGATTTCATCCGGCATGTTGAATGCCACCTGCTTGCTCAGGACTGGCGCGGGCAGGGCTGCCTCGAGTTTTGCCCGATGGTAATGCGTCCAGCCGATACCCAATCCTGCTGCGCCGAGCAAAGCGAAGCTGCACACCATCGCGCGGCCGAAGCGGGGAACAACGCGGCGCGGCCGTGGTTGCCGGTCTGCCGGACTGGAGGGCGCCGGGGCTGGAGCGGGTGGGGGCTGCGGGTAGCTGGGGGCGGAGAGGAAGACCAGCAACTGATCCATGCTCATGATCAAGAAGACGTAGCCGATAAAAAGCACAAGGCCAATCAGTTCGTGAGGCCAGCCCTTGAGAATATCCACGCCGTAATGAAATTTCAGAGAGGCGCCCAGGACGATGCGGGTCAGGTTGCCTAGCAGCACGAATCCGAGGCTGCTGACCAGACAGACAGCAATGTGCCAGGCGGGACGGCGGCGCCACAGTCCATAAAACAAGCAGCTCGCCAGGGTGATGAGCAAGGAATTGTTGCCGCTGCAAGCTTCATCCACCAGCAGTTTCTGGCCGGGCAGTTCGATGACGTTGCCGCTGAGGGAGTGAGTGACCCTCAGGAGATCCAGCAGCAGGCTGCTCCAATCCACCGCCAGCGCGCGCAGGTGCTGAACGGTCCGGACATCAATAGCGAGCGGCGGCGGGATGATTGTGGCCAACAAGAGCAGGGCCGGAAACAACGATTTGAACAGTCGTTGGCCGCCAATCCGCCAGAGGATGGCGATCAAGCCGCTCAGGGCCGCAAGGCTGCCCAGCCAGGGCGACCAAAGGACGGTGGCAGCACCCAGCAGGACCAAAGAGAGCGCGAGCAACACGGCGTTGACAAGGGGACTTCCTGGCTCAAGCGGGCGCGGGGTCTCTTTCAGGCAGGTCCAAGCCAGAAAGAGCGCGCCGGCCAGCGCGAGTGGGAAGAATTGGTAATGGGGTCGCGACCAAAGGTTGATGAAGAAGGGTATCAGCAGGGGCACATAAGCCAAGGCAACCACCAGGAAACTCGTGACCGTTAGGCCGGGGTTGGAGTCAGCAGGGCCGGTGGGCGGCACTGACGCGCTTGGCTGCATTTGTCCGGTTGTCACATTCATATCGGCCGCTTTAGGAAACCCGCAGGCAGGGCGCGCACTCCGGGCATGCCGTGGGCCAAGTTGTGGCGCGCGGCAGGCATAAGACTGATCATCCTACCCGAGTTTGTTCCGGTTGTCATCGGTAACTGGTATGAGCTGGTTTTGGGAACGGTCAGCGTCTTCATGCAGCAACGAAACAGGATAAAACAGGTCGGCGGGACGAATGTCACGCCCAAAGTGCGAAAGATCGCTTTTTCGCTTTCTCGTTGAGTTGCCTTGCCTCGCACTACTAAGCTCCAACCATGAATGTGTTCGTCACCGGCGGCGCGGGTTACATCGGCTCGATTTGTGTCGAGGAATTGCTCAATGCCGGACACCAGGTCACGGTTTACGACAATCTTTCCGAAGGCCACCGTTCCGCAGTGGATTCACGCGCCGTCTTCGTTCCCGGCAAACCGGAACAGGCGGGCGACATCCTCGGCGCGGTCAAGGCCGCCTGGCCCGACGCCATCATGCACTTTGCCGCCAACGCGCTCGTGGGCGAATCCATGAAAAACCCGAAGAAATATTTTCACAACAACGTCGTCAACGGCCTCAAGCTCGCCGACGCCGCCGTGGCATGTGGCGTGAAGAAGTTCGTGTTCAGTTCCACCTGCGCCACCTACGGTCCACCCGAGCGCGTGCCGATGACGGAGGATTTGCCGCAACGTCCGATCAATCCGTACGGCGAATCGAAGCTGATGTTCGAAAAAGTTCTCTTGTGGTATCGGGAGATTTACGGGCTGGAGTTCATTGCGTTCCGCTACTTCAACGCCGCCGGCGCGAGCGGCCAGTTCGGCGAACATCATCGCATCGAGTCGCATCTCATCCCGAACGTGCTCAAGGTCGCGCTGGGCCAGGCCAGGCAATGCGAGATTTACGGCACGGATTATCCCACGCCCGACGGCACGTGCATCCGCGATTACATCCACGTCGTTGATCTGGCGCAGGCGCACATGTTGGGATTGCAGCCAGGCAAGACCGGCTTCTACAACCTCGGCAACGGCGACGGCTATTCCGTGCGGCAGGTGATTCAAACCTGCGAAGAGATCACGGGCAAAAAAATTCCCGCCGTCGAAAAGCCGCGCCGCCCCGGAGATCCACCCCGCCTGGTGGCGGCGGCGGCGAAAGCAATCAACGAGTTGGGCTGGAAACCGAAATTTCCAAAACTGGAAGACATCGTGGCCACCGCGTGGGCGTGGCACAAGCGACACCCGAACGGTTACCCGGACTGACCGTCACCAGCACCAGATAATATCATTTCCCGGTGGGATTCGGCACATGGGTAGGGCGCGTCACTCCGTGCGCGCCGGGAATGAGCTTGCCACGAGCGGCGCGCACGGAGCAACGCGTTCTACGAACTCGTCCTCGAATTTCCCCTTGATTTCGAGGAGGAGTAGGACGAGGACGGAAACAAAAAGGTGCGTTTCCGGCCAGCCATTATTGAAGAGAAGGGCGACCACCCTCGGCAGGTTGATGATGGGAGACAAGCTTCCCGACCCCAGCCGTTAATTCCGCGAGATTCGAGGACGCCCGGCAATCGCGACAGCGGCTTGCTCGCGATTTATCGGAGTTGGAGTGCGCGTGTCTTTAGCACCGCTTTCGGTTGGCAACGAATTCAACGCAATGACGCCAAGGCGCAGGCGAAACTGGAGAGCTTCTCCGCGAATCGCGGCTTGCAAACCAGTCCGTAGCGCGATAATTTCCGGCCATGACAACGACCGTTGATGCCATCTATGAACACGGCAAACTCGTGTTGCCGCGTCCGTTGTCGCTCCCGGAAAAATCCCAAGTGCGCGTGACCATCGAATCCGACCCGGAGCACGAGGCGTGGCTC
>JALOTT010000399.1 GCA_025457745.1 Verrucomicrobiota bacterium | reverse complement strand
CCTCGTCATGCGCCGAGCCTTCGTAAAGCACCCGGCCCGTGCGTTTGCACACCACCACCACATCCGCAGACCGAAAGGCACTGACCCGAGGATTTTTATACACCACCCAAGTATCCGCGCGCCGCACGTTGTAAATGCCGCCGCCGGCCTCCGCGCCGTCCCGCACCTTCGCGCCTTTGAACATCCGGTTCAAAACATGCCGCTCCGCCCGCCGCCGCGCTTCGGCTCGCGTGATGAATTGCCCTCTGCGCGGCCTCGGTCGCTTGGACGCCCCAGCTTGGCTTCGACCCCTCCGCCGGCAACATCGACACGAACATTCAAGCCCGTCGCCCTATCAGTTTCTCCAACCGATCGCGGAAGTTGCGGCTCATCGTGAGCTTGGTGCCATTTTGCAGCAGCACCGAGTAATCGCCGTAGAACATCGGCTGGAATTCCTTCACGCGATCTAGGTTCACCAGCGCCGAGCGGCTCACGCGCATGAACTTCTCGGCCGGCAATTGCGCCTCCAGACCCGCCAGCGTCTCGCGGACGTAATGCGACTCGCTGCCGCAGTGGATGCGCACGTAATTGCCGTCCGCCTCCAGCCAGTCAATCGCCTCGGCGCGCACGAACACCACGCGGCCATCCTGCTTGAACACCAGCCGGTCAGGCTGCTTCGCGCCGGCGCGGAGGTCCGCCAGCAGCTCGGCCAGGCGCTGGTCGGCAGGCGCATCCTTGGCGCGACGGAGCTGGGCGCGGGCGTGGTCGAGCGCTTGCTTGAACCGCTCGCGGTCGAACGGCTTCAGCAGGTAGTCAATGGCGTGAACCTCGAAAGCCTTGAGGGCGTATTGATCGTAGGCGGTGCAGAAGATGATGAACGGCACGGGCGCGCCGCCTTCGCCGAGCTGGGCGCAGACATCGAAGCCGGTGAGCCGCGGCATCTGGATGTCGAGGAAGACGAGGTCGGGTTGCTCGCGGCGGATGGCTTCGAGCGCCTCGCGGCCGTTGGCGCACTCGCCGACGAGCGCGAAGTCCGGCTCATCCTTGAGCGCGTGCCGGATGCGCGCCCGAGCGTGGGCTTCGTCGTCAACGATGAGCGTGCGGATGGTCATGGGGCAACGACTGGGTTAGGCGCTGCATCGCATGGTTGAACCCACGTTTTCATTTCAAGATGCTCTTCAATCGCTCAAGAAGCGATGCGCTGGCAGCGGCGGCAGCGACGCGACGCCGCTCGCGAGATGAATCGTGCGGCCAACACTCAACATGACTCATGCTCAATCCGGTACGACCACCTTGGGTAATCGCTATCGCAATGCCGCACGTGAACTTCTCCGCTCCGTGTGGATAACGGCCATCCTCAAAGAAAGAAAGCCGCCCCTCAATCGAATCTAAACTAAACTTCACGAGCTTGTCTGTGACGACCTTCGAGTCTGAAATCTCGTAGCTGTAGATGCGGAGCAACTCACCGGGATAAATCTTGAAGCTGAACTTCGGCCTCCGCTCTCGCTTCGAGACAGCGCAAAGCATCCCAATGCCCCAATAGCCCGCGATGTCATTGTTGCGCGAGCAAAGGTAGGCGCAGAGCGAGTGCGCTAGAGAGTTCATTTCGCGTCTCTTCATGCTGTGCGTGTCGAGTGGCCTAACAACACTTCGGTTTCGCCGACGCCGCCGTGGGCAGCGGCAGGCCGGCCTGGCTGGCTTCCGTCGCCGACATGACGACCACCTGCGGCGCTTGCGAACGCGGAATTGTGCAGCACGGGATGCGGATGCGCGCTTCCACGCCGCCGCCGGAGGCGTTGCCCAGCGTGAATTCCTGCGCGCCGCCGTAAAGCTGCGCCAGCCGCGAGCGGACGTTCTTCAACCCGATGCCTTCGCGGGGGGATTTGTCGGACAGGGCGGACGGGTCGGACGGGTCCGACAGGCCGTTCCCATTGTTCCAGACTTTGAGTTCCAGAGTGTTTCCGCCGGTGACCGCCGCACTGATGGCCACGCGCCCTGGCTCCTCACGCGGCATGATGCCGTGGCGCAGCGCGTTCTCGACGAGCGGTTGGAGGATCAGGTGCGGCACGAGCAGTTCGTTCGTCTTCGGTTCGATGTCGAAGGTCACGGTCAGCCGGTCGGGAAAACGCATCTGCTCGATTTCCAGGTAGCTCTTGAGGAACTCGATTTCCTCGCGCAACGGGACTTCCTGCACGTCACCGCGGTCGAGCGTGCGGCGGAGCAGTTCGCTCAGGCGGACGATCATGCGATCGGCGGCGTCGGGATTCTCGTGGATGAGCGCCGAGATGGTGTTGAGCGTGTTGAACAGAAAATGCGGGTTGATTTGCATCCGCAAAGCCTGCAACCGCGCCTGAACCAATTCCGTCGCCATCGCTGCGGCCTGGCGTTCGCGCTCGCGGAAGGCCTTGTAATAATGCCAGCCCAGGCAACCCAGCACGACGATCCAGTACTTGAAGATGTTGGAGAGCGTGTAGGAGATGATCAGTTTCTCGAAGAGGTAGCTGAAGGTGAGGGTTTGGCCCGTCTGGACGGAGATTTCACCGGCTTCCAGCGCGGACACCAGACTTACGTGCGCGAGGGCGAATCCGAGCGCGCAACCCATGTGCGCGAAGAACCAGCGGGCCCGGCGTCTTGGCTCAAGGCGCAACCGCCCGCAAACCCACAGCACGGCCAAGGTGCACAGCGCATAGGCCAGCATCTCCTTGCCCGCGCGGCTGAAGGCTATCGCCCAGGCGACGGGCTTATCCCAGAGGAGTTGCGCGATGTAGAGCTCGACGGTCGCCAGCCCACCCAGCACGACCCAGAGCGCGACATAAATGGCGATCCAACGCCACCGTCTGCGGGCCAGCGGATTTTGTCCCGTGCTCACAAATCCCATCCTAGCAAAGTCATCTTCGCTTGTCGTCAAGAAACTGCCACGTGTCAGGACAATTCAATCTGCGGTTTCAGACCTTGCCCGGCGCGGCGGTGGTCGTCGGCGACCGCCGGCTTTGGATGGTGATGACGTTGGTCAAGGTGGCGGGAGCGCCGACGCCCGGAGTCTTGCAGACAATGGCGTCAGGATTGCCGGTCAGCGCGGCCGCGATGCGGTCGCTGCCGTTCACAAACTGCACGACGGCAGACGCCGCAAACACAACGGTGGCGATTCCCGCGAGCGCGAGGCTCGCAAACACAGCCGTTTCCGATCGGCGCGTGGCACAATCACAGCAGGGCAGACGGTTCAGACGGTTCATAATTTTGACCTCCGTTTTTATTGGTTCGAGTTTTCGGGACGCGGAGAAAGAACTTTGTGCCCACCAAATCACGAGCTGGGTCATTGGTAATCGGTCACGCATTTCCCATTCAATTTTCACAGGCACACTCTTACGCCGGTCACGGCGGAAGCAGTATGAATTTGTGACGACCCGCCGGGAGCGTGGGTTGAAGTGCTCACGGGCGGTGACGAGACGCATGTCCGTCACCGCTTATATTCTTCCGATGGGCGTAAAGGGATCGGTTCTTGGTTTTGACCACTCCGCCTCCCGCCGCCCTCGCCTTGAGTTCTGCCGCTTTCTGCCCTTCGCGCACCGGCCACTGGGGCGAGCCTCCCGACGAGCCGCCATTCTTCATTCTTCATTCTTCATTTTGCATTGCCCCCTTGTCCCCAGTACTGGTGACTATCGGGTTACGAGAAGTCGGCTATCCTTTTCTTGGATTTGGCACTCAGTTCTCAAGTGCCCCGTGTGTAAAAAGGCCGGACTTGTTACCCGGCCTTTCTCTTTGTACCACCCCCTTTTCGCCCTACATGTCCGCGTATAAATAACACTACATACGTGGCTAACAAAACGGTGTCAAAAGCCCTTGGATTTTTTCGGGATGTTTTTGGACATCGGCGAACG
>JALOTT010000398.1 GCA_025457745.1 Verrucomicrobiota bacterium | reverse complement strand
CGAGCGGGGCGGGCTCCAGATCGTCCTCTGTCGCGCCGAGCGGCTCAATCTCGGCCAGTTGAACAAAATCTCCTGCTGCAGGGTTTCGCACGCGGTCTATCTGCAGGCGATAGACGCCATACGCCCGCTGATTTGCCAGCTTGAATACCCGCCGCTGGTGGCGTTCCGAGAAAAGCTCCCCTTTCCGAACATCCAGCGTCGTCCAGGTCCGGCCACCGTCGTTGGAGCCCAGCAGGCGCCAGTCTTGCGGATCGCGTTGGGGAAAATCGTTGGCCGAGGTCAGGGCGTATTGCCGCACCACCCGCGTGGTGGGTCGCTCGCTCCGCGCTGCCTCCCCGTTCGAAGCCCCCCAAGCTAATGCGCCCGCCCCCAGCCATACTAAAAGAAAACGGAGTCTGTTCATAACAACTCTGCCAGCCGCCGATGCTGCAACTCGTCAGGCAAGGAGGCGGGAGGGGTTTGATCCGTATTTCCAGGGGAATATCATGCGCAATATCCTGGACGATCTTCCCTCTCGGTGTCCAGCGGAAAGCGGGGATTCTGCTCCATTGGCACAATTCCCCCCTTATTATGGCACGCGCCGCCCACGACAGACGTGGCAAGGTCGTGGAAGCTTTGGGGATAAATGATTCGAATAGATCGCAAAGCATTTGCCGGCCCCGCCCGGCCACGAGGCTTCACTCTGATCGAGCTGCTGGTTGTGATCGCCGTTATCGCCAGCCTGGCAGCGTTGCTCCTGCCCGCATTGGGCAAGGCCAAGGCCAGAGCGCAGGGCGTCACCTGCATGAACAACGCAAAGCAGCTCGCGCTGGCCTTCTTCTTGTACGCGGAGGATTTTACCGATTACTACCCGCCCAACCCGGATGACCACACGACCACCGCGGGCTACAACTGGTGCGCGGGGGATGTGTCCGGGGGGATGCCGGGGGATCCCACACCTCTCGGAGCGAACACCTTTGATCCTGATATCCTGAGAAACCGGGATAAAACCCTCGTCGCGCCCTACGTCGCCAAGAGTGTCGGCATCTTCCACTGCCCGGCGGACCCGCGTTCGGGGAGATACAATGGCGCAGATTTGTCGATGTTCGGCAAAATTGTGCCCGCCGCACGCAGCGTCGCCCTCAATCAAGGCGTCGGCACTATTGACCCCGGCTTTGCTGCAAGCGGCGGCTCACATTCGGGCAAACCCACCATCCCCACGATGGGGCCCTGGCTGACGGGCACGCGTTACCAGAACAAGCATGACGATCCTTGGGCTACCTTTGGCAAGACCACCAGTTTTGCCCGAGTCAGCCCAAGCGACATTTTCCTGATGGTGGACGAAAGCCCCTGGAGCATTAACGACGGGGCGTTGGCGGTCTCCGCAGGCGTGTCCAAGTGGGTGGATTTCCCGGCTACATCCCACAATAATGCCTGCGGTTTCTCCTATTGTGACGGGCGGGCGGAGGTGCACAAATGGAAGGGCAGCTCAATGCTGCTCACCGGCCTGCCCCCGGGCGGTAGCCGCCCCGTTCCCGCCAACGATCCGGATTGGATTTGGCTGGTGCAGCATTCCACCGTGCGGATGAAATGACGAACGAGGAAGCTCCGCCGCTCCGGGATGCGCGGCAACGGGGCATCCCCTGCGGACTTGCGGTTTCACGAAGAAATTCTGGCTTGATCCGCCTGGGGGCAATAGGTTTTCGGGAGAACATGCAAATTCGCGATGACAGTTTCGAAGGGGAGCGTCCGAGTTGCCCGCAAGGTTGCTCGCGACGGATGTCCCGTCACGGTTTTAGCCAGGGCTTTAGCGTTACAGGACGCGGCGGGGCGAGATCGGGCCGTCGAAACAACGATTTCCAGCCTTTGAGGCGCAGCGCTCGAACATGCACAAATCCCTTGGTTTACTCCCCTCCGGTTTACTCGGCCCGGTGCGGTTAGTGAGTGACAGCCACGAAAATTATGAAACATCAAATATTAAACCTTGTCAGCGATATGATTCTTGCATTGTCCACGCCGGCACGCAATGAAACCACAATCCGGAGAAACCGGATGCGTTTATTACGACCATTCGGCTCATTGGGCCGGGCGGCCCGGCAACGATATGTCTTATCCGCTTCTTTCCTCGTTGTGGCGCTTACGCTTTCCGCTACGGCCGGGCAAAAACCCACCCTGCCACCCGGGTTGTCGCCGCTGTTCGATAAGTTCCAACAGCCCCCACCGGACACCCGGCCGGGCTGCTACTGGTATTGGATCAACGACAACATTAGCAAAGCCGGCATCACCAAGGACCTCGAGGCCATGGCCCGCGTCGGCATCGGTCGCGCCTACATCGGTCACATCTTCGGCCAGGGCGACCGCTGGGAAACTCCGGTGGGCAATGTCCCGTTCATGAGCGACGCCTGGTGGGACGCGGTGCAGTGGGCGGTCAAGGAAGCGGATCGCTGCGGGGTCGAGATCGGCTTCTTCAATTCGCCCGGGTGGTCACAGTCGGGCGGGCCGTGGATCAAGCCGGCGCAGTCCATGCGTTACCTTGCCGCCAGCGAGACGGTGATCGAGGGCGGCAGGCGGGTCGCGCAGGTGCTGCCGGTGCCGGAGATCAAAACATTTCCGAATTCCGGCGGCTCGAAACCCAAGCCCACCGGTGACCGGTTCACGGAAAAAGACTTTCAGGATGTGCGGGCGATTGCTTTCCGCCAGCCGGAAACGGAAGCCGCCGATCTGGACATGAGACAGGTGAAAGTTTCCTCGGCGACCCTCAAGCCGCTGGAGGCTTTGCTGGACGGGGACGCGAAAACCGAGGTGAAGATTGGCCCGAAGGCCGCGCAACTCAACTTCGAGTTGGATGGCGCAGTGCCGGTCCAAAGTCTGTGCCTCAATCCGGGCGAAAGTTCCTACACGCTCACCTGCGTGGTGGCCGTTTCGGCCGACGGCCTGACCTTTCGCGAACTCACGCGGCACGTCGAGCAACGTGGGCATCAAGGACCGCGAACCACGGATCCGGTTCTGATTCCGTTTCCCGAGACGCGGGCGAAACACCTGCGCGTGACCCTTTCCGCCAGCAAGCCGACGGCCTTCTCCGGGCTGGCCTTGAGCCGCCGCGCGGTGCTGGCCAACCATGTGCGCAAGCAGCTCGGCGAGACCAGTCCGTCGGTGCGCCCGCCATGGGACACCTATATTTGGAGCGGTCAGCCCGCGCCCCTCGCCGGCAGCGCGGTTGATTCCGCCACGGTGGTCGATCTCAGCGACAAGATGGATGCCAACGGGCGCCTCACTTGGGACGCGCCGCCGGGCCGTTGGCTCGTGCTGCGCTCCGGCATGATTCCGATCGGCACCCAGTGCGCACCGGCCAGTCCGCAGAGCCGCGGCCTTGAGGTGGACAAGATGAGCAAGGAGCACATCCGCAGCCTGTTCGACGGCATGGTCGGCGAGTTCCTGCGCCGGACTCCACCCGCCGAGCGCAAGGCGCTGAAATATGTGATCGCCGACAGCTATGAAACCGGCCCGCAGAACTGGACGGACGGATTCGTCGAAAAATTCCAGCAGCGGTTCGGCTATTCGCCGGTGCGGTTCCTGCCCGCGTTCACGGGGCGGGTGGTGGACACGCCGGAGATTTCCAGCCGGTTGTTGTGGGACTGGCGGCGGTTGGTCGTCGAGTCCATCGCCTACGATTACGTCGGCGGCTTGCGCGAGGTTGCGGCGAAAAATCATCTGACCTTGTGGCTGGAGAACTACGGTCACTGGGGTTTCCCCTCCGAGTTTCTGCTTTACGGTTCGCAAAGCGACCAGGTCGGCGGCGAGTTTTGGGAAAATGACAATTCGATCGGCAATGTGGAATGCCGCGCGGCCGCAAGTTGCTCCCATATCTACGGTCGAAGTG
>JALOTT010000397.1 GCA_025457745.1 Verrucomicrobiota bacterium | reverse complement strand
GTGCCGACGCTGGCGTAGAAGAATTTCGGGTTGAAGCGCTCTCGGAAAAGGATTTAACACCGCACTTTGAATCGTGTGAGCAGGACGTTTCCGTCTCTTTGCTGCCCGGAGCTGCGCCGCCGGCTTCGTTAAAGCTTTGCGACGGCGCTACGAAACTGGGCTGGAAGTCCCTCGAAATCCCGCGCTGGTTTCGTTACGACGCCGACGGCTCAGGTAAGCGCCAGTCCATGACGGAAACTTTCATCCCGCGCTTTCTCAAAGCAGGCGGGCGTTTGCTCCCGCGAGCTCGTGCCCGGCAATTTCGCCCGGACGGCAACGGTTGGCTCATTAAAGCACATCACCAGACCGCCGGTTCGATTGAGATCGCGGCGGAGAATCTGTTTCTCTGCGCCGGCGCGATTCACTCCCCTGCCCTGCTCCGCCGCAGCGGGATCACTCGCAACGTTGGCAACACGCTTCAAGTCCACCCGACCGTGAAAATGGCGGCGCACTTCCACGACGTGGTAAATACGGCAGACATGGGCGTGCCGGTGCATCAGGTGAAAGAGTTCGCGCCGCGCCTGAGCTTCGGCTGCTCGATCAGTTCGCCGCCATTTCTGGCGCTCGGGTTGATTGACCATCCGGAAGCGGCGCGCGAAACCTCACGCCTGTGGCAAAACTCCGCCATTTACTACGCCATGATCACGAGCGAAGGCAGCGGCACGGTTCGCACACTGCCCGGGTTTCGCAATCCGCTTGTGCGCTACGCTTTGACTGAAACCGATCGCCGCAACCTGGCGGACGGACTGCGTAAGCTGGCACAAATTCTTTTCCAGTCCGGCGCCACGGAACTGTATCCGAGCCTCACGCGCGGCCCGGTGTTGCGATGTGATGGTTGCTTCAGCAAACTGCCGGACCCGTTGCCAGAGGGACTGGCGAACCTGATGACCATCCATCTTTTCAGTTCGTGCCCCATGGGCGAAGACCGGGACAAATGCGCCACCGACTCGTTTGGTCGCGTGCATGGTTTCAAGAATCTTTTCGTGAATGACGCCAGTTTGCTTTGCACCGCGCCCGGTGTAAACCCGCAAGGCTCGATCATGGCCATCGCCCGTCGCAACACGCTGAAGTTCCTGGGCCGATTCTGACGAATGAATTTCAACTCAAACCTTGTTTTGGTTACCGGCGCCGCGGGCTGGCTCGGCTCGCGCCTTGTGGAATCGCTCGTGCGCGGGCTGCCAGATCATGATGCGTTGCGCGAGCCGCGGCCGGACTTGCGCATCCGGGTGCTGCTCCTTCCCGGTCAGGACGCTACCGCACTTCGCAAACTTTCCGACCGCGTCGAGATCGTCACCGGCAATATGCGTAACGTCGAGGATTGCGTCAGGTTCACCGCCGGCTCGAAAGGCGTCACCCTCTTCCACACCGCCGGTATCATCCACCCGCGTCGCGTCTCGGAGTTCTATGCGGTCAATCGCGACGGGACGGTGAACTTGCTCGACGCGGCAATTCGCGCCGGAGTGAAACGCGCCGTTGTCGTCTCGTCGAACTCTCCGTGCGGCTGCAACCCGCATCCCGACCACTTGTTCGACGAACTTTCGCCGTATCATCCCTACATGAACTACGGTCGCTCGAAAATGGAGATGGAACTGGCGGTGAAGCAGCGCGCGGACAGGATTGAAACGGTCATCATCCGCGCGCCGTGGTTTTACGGGCCGAACCAACCGCCGCGCCAGACATTGTTCTTCAAAATGATCCGCGACGGCAAAGCGCCCATCGTCGGCAGCGGCGCGACTCTCCGCTCGATGGCTTACGTGGACAATCTGTGCCAGGGCCTCATTCTTGCCGCGATCACCGGGCACGCGAAGGGACAGATTTATTGGATCGCTGACCGCAAGCCTTACTCGATGAATGAAATCATCAATACCATCGAGCGTTTGCTGGAAACGGAGTTCAGCCAAAAATGCGCGCACAAGCGGATGCGCCTGCCCGGCATCGCGAGCGAAGTTGCCTGGCTCGCGGACAAAACCCTCCAAACGCTTGGGCTTTACCACCAGAAAATCCATGTGCTCTCCGAAATGAACAAAACCATCGCCTGCTCCGTGACGCGTGCCGAAATGGAACTCGGCTACCAACCCGCCGTGGCGTTGGAGGAAGGCATGAGACGGTCGTTGCGCTGGTGTGCGGAAAACGGGCAGCATTTCTGAAATTGCTTTGACCGTAATGCAAATTCAGTCCAACAACTTGTCGCACGACTCTCCCTCACCCCTGCCCTCTCCCGCTGGGAGAGGGGGAATCGTAACCAGGTTCTCAACAAATCGTGCGACGGGATTTACCAGATGGTCGTCGGAAAGGATTGAAGCGCACGAAAGCTGTTCCCTCTCCCAGCGGGAGAGGGTCAGGGTGAGGGAGAAGCGCCCGAATGAATCCAAGCTCGCGACCTCACAACCCACCGGCGAGACGCCAGCGCTCCCAGGCATTTCATGAAACACCTCATCACCGGCGGCTCTGGCTTTCTCGGCAACCTCATCGCCCGGCGGCTTCATGCGCGTGGCGAACACGTCCGCATCCTCGACGTTTGGGAAGACACATCGCGGCCCAAAGAGATCGAGTTTGCAAAATGCGACATCCGGGACGCGGCGAGCGTGGCGCGCGCGATGCGGGACGTGGACGTGGTGCATCACAACGTCGCGCTTGTGCCGTTGACCAAGGCCGGCGGAGATTTTTGGGCTGTGAACGTAGAAGGCTCGCGTATCGCGGCGGAGCAGGCAGTGAAGGCTGGCGTGAAGACATTCATTCACATGAGTTCGAGCGCCATCTTCGGCGTGCCGGAATGTCCGGTGACCAACGATTCGCCATTTCGACCCGTCGAGATTTACGGCCGCGCCAAACTCGCGGGCGAACTCGCGGTGCGCGAAATTTCCGAAAAACGGAGGATGCCGCTCGTTGTTATCCGTCCCCGTACGATTCTCGGCGAAGGCCGGCTGGGCATTTTTCAGATTCTCTTCCAGTGGATTTCCGAGAACCGGAAAATTTACGTCATCGGCGACGGCAACCAGAAGTTCCAGTTCGTCCACGCGCACGACCTCATGGATGCCTACCTGCTCGCGATGGATGCCGGCAAACCCGGCGTTTACAACGTCGGCACGGATCGCTTCGGCACGCTGCGCGAGGCGCTCGACCACGTCATCGCCCACGCGCACTCCACGTCGCGCGTCGTGAGTCTGCCCGCCGGACTCACGATCAACACGCTGCGCGTCCTCGACTGGCTGCGCCTCAGCCCGCTCGCGCCATGGCATTATCTCACCTACCACAAGGCCTTTTACTTCGACGTGCAACCGCTGTTGCAACTCGGCTGGAAACCGCGCTATTCCAACGATGAAATGTTCCGCGAAAGCTGGGATTGGTTCGTGCAAAATAAAGACCGCCTCGCCGCCGAAGCTGCCGCTTCGCCACATCGGAGCGTGGTAAAACAGCGGCTTCTGGGCCTCCTGAAGAAATTGTCGTGAGCCGCGACGGGGTCATTGCGCTGCGTGCAGCGGCGCAACCGTGTGCCTGAGCAGCACGGCGGCTGCGGCCACGTCGAGCAGGTTTGCGTGAGGTCGTTCGTGCCGAAGCTGAAGAACTCGGCGGTCTGCGCGATTACATCGGCCACGATCTTTTCGTAAGCGTGGCCGAGGTGCGGCTGGCCGTTGACGTAATCAATGGCGGTGGTGATATAAACCGTTTGCTCATCGGCGCGCAGTGTGACGGACGGGCGCGAGATTGGCAACTGTGTGGAGCGCGGTGTCTCGACTCCATGAGAATGTCCGGTTTTTAACTCCATGAAAATGTCCTATTGAGGCCGGAGATGCGGTAGCAACTCTGGCCACAACATGGAGACA
>JALOTT010000396.1 GCA_025457745.1 Verrucomicrobiota bacterium | reverse complement strand
GAAGATGGTTTCTTGCCTGGCCTTCTGTTCGGCTGCTTGACCGGCTTCCCATACCATTTACGACTGAAGATAGGTATTTCAAGAAGTAGGGCGTGTCACTCCGTGCGCGCCGGGCATGACCGTACCACGAGCGGCGCGCACGGAGTGACGCGCCCTACCAGCCGCCGCCAATTTCACCGAACTTCATTGGAAGTTGGTATCAGCAGATTTTCCCGTCGCTCAATCCCAGATGCGAAATGGAATGGCATTGCCTTCGAGGAAACACCCGCACTTGGGACACTTGTCCGGCGACTGCCATTCGCGAATGCGATGGCGGGCGGAAACGGGGCAGGCGGGTTTGAAATGCACCCATTTCAAGCGCTTCGTCCCGGTCGGCGGCAGGCGATTAAGCGCGGCGAGAAACGACGGTGCGGCTGGTAACGGCTTGCGCGCCGCCTTGAGTTGCGCCGATCCACCCGACATAGCCGTCAGGCCGGGCACAACGGGTTTCCAAGCGGTGACGGCGTCGTGAAGTTCCTTGCATTCGTGGCACAGGACGGTTTGGACGGCGAAATGAACACCGCGCTCCGTGCCGCCGGCGACTTTGGCGCGGTAACCGCATTTCGGACATTCAAAAAGATAGGTGCGGCCCACGCGAAAGAGTTTCTCCAGCGGCGACTTTCCGCAAGTTTTTCATTGCCCGCCCGTTGGAAAAGGCTTGCGGGGTGGGGGGCGGGTGAACTAGCTTGCGCGCGCTTCGTCCGAGTCCTACGCCCCGGCTCAATTCCCGACCGGAAGGCAAACGGGCCAGGCTTCGTGGGCTGGTAGCTCATTTGGTAGAGCAGCCCCGAAGACTTTCGGGGTTGGTTACGGTTCAAGTCACGTCGGTCGGCATGTTTTGTGTGGGCTGGTAGCTCAGTTGGTAGAACAGCCCCGAAGACTTTCGGGGTTGGTTACGGTTCGAGTCGCGTCGGTCGGGATGATTTTTTGTGGGCTGGTAGCTCAGTTGGTAGAGCAGCCCCGAAGATTTTCGGGGTTGGTTACGGTTCGAGTCACGTCGGTCGGCATGATTTTTTGTGGGCTGGTAGCTCAGTTGGTAGAGCAGTGCCCTTTTAAGGCATTGGTCCAGGGTTCGAGTCCCTGCCAGCCCACCAAACTTCCAAAGCTGATGGCTTACGTTTACATATCGCATGGCGCTTCGGGCCGGCATTACATCGGTTCGACGACCAACCTGACCCGCCGACTGGATGAACATCGTCGTGGTCAAATGCACACGACGAAACGGCTGGGTGGTGAATTGACACTGCTGGCGTCGGTGGAGCTGGCGAGTTTGGAAGAAGCACGTGCGTTGGAACGAGAGATGAAACGCAAAAGGAACCCACAGCTTGCGCTTTGGCTCATGCAAAAGCGCCGCCAAGCGGTAAGGCAGTAGCAGCCCCGAAAGCTTTCGGGGTTGGTCCAGGGTTCGAGTCCCTGCCAACCCACCACAAAAAATCCGCGAGCGCGCGGGGCTTCTTTTCACTTCGCCGGACGAAACTCCGCCTTCGCCTGCGGCATCAAAGCTTTCAACTGCTGGATGCGAACTTCATCCACCGGATGCGTTCGCAAAAAGGAAATCCCGCCGCTGCCGCCGTGTTGCCGGTTGTAGTCCGCGAACCGTTGCCAGAATTGTACGGAAGCCTCGGGGTCGTAGCCCGCGCGCGCCATGTAAACCAGCCCGATGTGGTCGGCTTCGGATTCATCCCGGCGACTGAACTTGAGTTCGCCAAGTTTGGTGCCCACGCCATAAGCGAGCATCAACCCGGATTGCAGGCGCGGGTCGGCGCTCGACAAGCCCGTGCCCAGCAAATTGCCGCCCGTTTGGATCACCAGCGCCTCGCTCATGCGTTCGCCACCGTGCCGCGCCACCGCGTGCGCGATTTCGTGTCCCAGCACGGTGGCCAGACCGGCTTCGTCCTTTGTGATCGGCAGGATGCCGGTGTAAACGCCGACCTTGCCGCCCGGCAGACAAAACGCGTTGGCCTCCTTGCTCTCGAACACGACAAATTCCCACTGGGCGTTCGGCATGTCCGGCCCGGCGATGGCCGCGATGCGCTTCCCGACTTTTTGCAAGAGCGCGTTGGCCGCCGCGTCCTTGCTGATGGGCGAATCCTTTTTCATCTGGTTGAAACTCGTCAAGCCGAGCTGCATTTCCTCGCCGGCCGAAATGAGGCTGAGTTGCGAGCGGCCCGTGACGGGCACGGTGCTGCAACCGCTCCCTAACGCCGCTGAGAGCGTGACGAGGCCGAGAAGGATGAATTGCCGTATCAGTTTGTTATTCATACGCGAGCTATTTCTGCGGCAGAAAATCACCATTCTTCGGGATTGCAACTCGGGCGTGCGACGCCTACACGAACCAATAAACATAAACAGCGAACGAAACCGCCGCTGCACCTGCGGCCGCGGCGAGCGACCAGAGCAGGTTGCGTTTCCGTGCGGCAATGGCAAACGTGGCGATAATCACTCCCGCCTGCGCCCCGAGCATGCCGTAAAAAAAGCGTCCACTACGCTCGTGATGTCGTTCAGCCGAAATGTTGTTCTTGCGGACCTGGAGTTCAAGGAGGTTGGCAATCGTCTGGTTCAACCGTGCCTCGGCGTCGTAACGCGCCGCCGTGTAACGCAGTCGGGCCACGGTGAAGTCGCGGGTCAACGATTTGTCACCGCCGACCAGTGATTTTTCCATCTGGTCAATGGTCTGGTTGATCGGTTTGGTGGCGGCGTCGAAAACGGTGGCGTGGCCTTTGGCGGCGGCGAGCGCTTCGGCCAGGGTTTTTTCCTCCACCGTTCCGAGTTGCGTGGCAATTTCGGTCTCCGGCTTCTGGCTTTCGATGGCTTCGAGCGCGGCTTTCACATTCGCGTCCAGCGCCGCAGCGGCTGGAACGACGGGCAATTCGCCTTTTTGCAGCGCGGCGAGAACGGATTCGCTGGCGGGCGCGGGCAACCTGGCGGTCGCGAGCGGTTGCACGTCAATCGTGGCTTGCAAAATATCGAGCGTGTTCCGCTGGAGCGCGCCGCGCAAGCGTTTGGCTTGGAAATAACTCCACTGGTCGCCGGCCTTGGATTGCTGCTGGGCGGCAAGGGAGCGGTCGTACTGGGCGCGGGTCATTTCGCTCGACGCCAACCCGGCCAGCAGGGTTGCAATCACCGTCATCACCACCGGCGTGGCGCTGAGGATTTTGCCCCAGATGGTCTGCGGCACGTCCGCCTTGAGCTCGTCGGGTATCTTGATCTTCATGAGCTTTGGTCATCCCGTTCACCGCAACGCCGCATAGACCCGATGCACATCGTCGTGATCGTCAAGCGCGTTGAGGAAAGTCTCGACCTCTTTGCGCGCGGCGTCGCTCACTTCGGTGAAATTCTTCGCGAGGTAACGGATTTCGGCGGCGATGACATTCCAGCCGGCGGCTTTCAACGCCTTGGAAACGTGATCGAGGTCCTTGATCTCGGTGAGAAAACGCGCGCCCTTCTGGCCGGCGGGAATTTCGTCGGCTTCAAGCCGTTCGATTTCCTGCGCGCCCGCCTCGATGGCGTCGCCCTCGGCGTCCCGATTCGGGTCGGGGTGCGCGGCCTCGACCACGCCGAGATGGTTGAAGAAAAATCCCACGCTGCCGGGCTGGCCGAGTGAGCCGGTCTTGAAAAGATTGCGAATCTCCGGCGCGGTGCGGTTGCGGTTGTCGGTGAGGCACTCGACCACGATGGGGACTTTGTGCGGCGCGAAGCCTTCGTAGGTGACCAGTTCGAAATTGACTTTTTCCTCGGTCAATCCCGCACCCTTCTTGATGGCGCGCTCGATGGTGTCCTTATAGACGGAAGCCTTCTTGGCCTTCTCCACCGCGGCGGCCAACCGCGGGTTCATGTCC
>JALOTT010000061.1 GCA_025457745.1 Verrucomicrobiota bacterium | reverse complement strand
ATCAAACTGACCGTCCTGGTCGCCATGATCACGGTGCCGTTGAACCTGGTGCTCGGTCTGGCCGCAGCGTGGGGCATCGCCAAGTTCGAGTTCCGGGGCAAGGCGCTTCTGATCACGCTCATTGACCTGCCGTTCTCGGTGTCGCCGGTGGTGGCTGGCTTGATGTTCGTGGTGCTGTTTGGGACGCAGGGATTCTTCGGGCCGTGGTTGAACGAACACGGTGTCAAAATCATTTTTGCCGTTCCGGGAATCGTGCTCGCAACCATCTTTGTCACCTTTCCATTCGTGGCGCGCGAATTGATTCCCGTCATGCAGGCCGCCGGCAACGACCAGGAGCAGGCGGCGCTCACGCTGGGCGCGAACGGTTGGCAGACGTTCTGGCATGTCACGCTGCCGAGTGTGAAGTGGGGATTGATTTACGGCGTCATTCTGTGCAACGCCCGCGCCATGGGCGAATACGGCGCGGTGTCCGTCGTCAGCGGGCACATCATCGGCCGGACGAACACCCTGCCGCTGCAAGTGGAGCAGCTTTATCAGAACGCCAATACGGCGGGCGCCTTCGCCGTCGCCAGTCTGCTGGCCATGCTCGCGCTGGTGACGCTTGCGGTGAAAACGATTCTGGAATGGAAGCAGCGCCGCGAATTTGAACTCGCCCAGCGGGCCACGCTCACCGAAAGGGGCGACACGCTTTTCCTCGCACGACCGAAATCGGAATGAGCATCGAACTGAAAAACGTCAGCAAGAAGTTCGGCGAAGTGGCCGTCGTCAACAACGTCAGCTTTTCGGTGAACGAAGGCGAGTTGATGGCGCTGCTGGGGCCGAGCGGCGGCGGCAAAACGACGGTGCTGCGCATAATCGCCGGGCTGGAGGTGCCAACCGGGGGTGACATTTTCATCCGCGGCCGGCGGGTCAACGACGTTTCCGTGCAGCAGCGCAACATCGGTTTCGTGTTCCAAAGCTACGCGCTGTTCAAGAGCATGAACGTTTTTCAGAACATCGCGTTCGGATTGAAGATCAAAAAATGGCGGCGGGCGGAGGCCCGGAACCGGGTGATGGAGTTGCTCAAGCTTTTCGGCCTGGACGGATTGGAAAAACGTTTTCCGCATCAACTCTCAGGCGGGCAACGGCAGCGCGTGGCCATCGCCCGCGCGCTGGCGCCCAAGCCGAGCGTGCTGCTGCTCGACGAACCCTTCGGCGCCGTGGACGCGAAGATTCGCCACGAGTTGCGCGAGTGGCTCGTCACGCTGCACCAGGACCTGAACGTGACGACGATTTTTGTCACGCACGACCAGGAGGAAGCGATGGAAATCGCCAATCGCATCGTGATTTTCTCCCGAGGCAACCTCGAACAGCTCGGCACGCCGCGCGAAGTTTATGAGCAGCCGGCAAATGAATTCGTCGCGCGGTTCGTGGGCGTGATGAACGTGCTCGACACGGAGGTGAAAGACGGTGTCGCGCGCCTGGGCGAGTTGCAGTTTGCCGCGGCGGACCAGCCGGACGGCACGCGCCTGCGGATTGGATTCCGGCAGTACGGCGTGCGAATTTCCACCGACGTCCGGCTCTTTCCGTATCGCGCGGTGCTGCGGCGCACGTTTTTTCTCGGCATCCTGCTGCGGTTGGAACTGGAACTCCCGTCGGGGCTGGTGCTGCGCAGCCGGATTACCAAGGAGGAGTATGCGGCACTGGGACTGGCGGATGGCGGGGAGGTTTCGTTTCAAATCCGCAATTATCGCGTGCTGGCGCGTGAAACGGCGGGCCTCCCGCCGGAGCAGGAAGTGCGTCATCTGCCGCCGCCGATGATGGGCGAGCACATCTAGTCCTGCCAGACTTACTGCGGCGGCAACGCAGGCACCGGCGGCAACAGATTGATGGGCACGCTCACCGAATCGCCCGGCTTGAACTTCAAATTCGGATTGGCGGCGCGCAACGCATCGGGATTTACCCCGTAGAGCCGCGACAGAAAATTCAAGCCCTCGCCCGGCGACAGGACGTGAACTTTTGCCGGCGGCGGCATCGGCGGCATCGGCGGCATCGGTGGTTCGGGCGGCAACTCTTGTCCGAACGCCTGCGCGGCAGCCTTGAGTTGTTCCAGTTCCGCCTTCTTCAATTCGATGGCCCGCAACTCGGCGCTAAGGTTTGTGTCGGCTCGGATGCGCGACATTTCCTGCGCGGCGGCCTGGTTGATCTCGTAGAGCGTGAGCGCCGACTCCGGCGCGCCGGCCTGCACTGCGGCAGCGTAGGCGTCACGATACGCCGGGTCTTGCAGCAGTTGATATTGCTGGAAGCGCTCCGGACCGAGCGTGTCCTTGATGGCGGCGAGGCGTTGTTCTTCGAGCGACCGGCGCGCGGCCACGCTGTTGGGGTCGGTCGCGCTGCGCAGCATTTGCAACTGCTGATCAAAGTTGTCGGTGGCGCGGAACACGGCGCGAAATTCGTCGGGGGTGGCGTCAAAGAATTTCAACCGGCCCAGTTCGGTGCGCAACGCTCCGGCGTTTTGCGAATAGCGCAGGAGGAATTCCTCCAGTTGCAACGGCGAAAGCACGGAGGCGAGTTCGACGCGGGTCTGCTGGCGCAACTTGGCCAGTTCCATCGGATCAAGCGGCTTGCCCGCCTGGCGCTGGGCTTCGGTGTAGGCCTGAATGCGTTCCTGCGTGCGAAGGCTCATCTCCTCCACGCGCTGTTTTACGTCGTCGGGCAATGCGCCAAGCACCGGCCCATCAAGCGGAATCGGCGGACGCGACGGTCGCGGCAGGCTGACGAGGTCGCCAGATTCCCAGCCCGAACCGAGCAGCCGCGCGAGTAATTCGCGGCGTTCCTGGTCCAGCTCGCGTGATTTCGCGGTGGCCAGATACACCACGTTGGTGTCCGGCTCGAACCGCCACCACTGCTGCTCGGGCGTCTCGATTTCCGTCGCGCGCTTGCGGGCGTAGAGCGCGTTGACATCGGCGATGATGAGGTCGCGGATCGTTTGCTCGGGGCAACTGATGTCGCGCAGGTTGGCGATGTAGGTCGGGTAATCGTCGGATTCGACTTCCTGCCAGGTGAAAATCTGGCGGCGCACAACGACGTTGGTGAGAATCTGGCCGGGAGCGTTGGTGGCTGGAGCAATCGCGGAGCGGCGGCCACCCAGCCAGCCGGTGCGCACGGACAGCGACCAGCCCAAGGCCAGGAGAAAATTCAAAGCCAGCGAGATGAACAGATAAACGCGCCACCGCATAGCGATTGTCGGGCTAATGACTGCCACAATGAGTTGAAAATGGCAATGAGCGAAAAGTTGCGCCCTTTCGGCCTGTTTTTAGTGAATTGAGATTGACCGCGCCGCCGTGTCATCATGCAGGGCCAACTCTTGACGCATTACGGTGGCAGTTACCCCATGGCGGGTTCGATCGTGACGCTCGGGTATCTCTTCGGCATGGTTCCCATCCGGCTGCGGCCGGAGACAAAAGGCAAGCCCCTCCCGAAAAGTTGGAGTCCGCGCTTTAGCGTGTCCGAGCACCGATCGGGCAGGGCGAACAAGCTGAAGCTTGAATTTCAAGCGTCTCACCGCTTTACTCCCCGCGCAATGAAACAAAAAGCCTACGCCGCCGCTGGCGTTGATATTGATCTCGGCAACAAAGTCAAAGCCACGCTCCCGCAACTGCTCGCCAGCACGCACCGCCGTGAAGTGCTCGGCAAGGTCGGCGGCTTCGGCGGCCTATTCCAGCTCGACCTCAAGAAATATCGCGAGCCGATCCTCGTCAGCAGCGTGGACGGCGTGGGCACGAAACTGAAGATCGCCTTCATGATGGACAAGCACGACACCATCGGCGCGGACCTCGTGAACCATTGCGTCAACGACATCGCCGTGCTCGGCGCGGAGCCGCTCTTCTTCCTCGACTACCTCGGCACGGGCAAACTCGAACCGCACGTCTTCACCGACATCATCAAAGGCTTCGCCCGCGCCTGCGCGGAAAACAACTGCGCCCTCATCGGCGGCGAAACCGCGCAGATGCCCGGCTTCTACCAGAAAGGCGAATACGACGTGAGCGGCACGATCGTCGGCGTGGTGGAAAAATCCCGGATGCTCGACGGCCAGAAAACCGTGAAACGCGGCGACGTCGTCATCGGCATCGAATCCAGCGGCCTGC
Source organism: Verrucomicrobiota bacterium (assembly GCA_025457745.1). GTDB lineage: Bacteria > Verrucomicrobiota > Verrucomicrobiia > Limisphaerales > JADLHS01 > JALOTT01. The sequence goes on along the minus strand of JALOTT010000061.1, from coordinate 9,099 downwards.
ACACGAACGGCTATTCGCTGGCGCGGAAAATCTTCTTCGAGCAACTCAAACTCAAACCCACCAGCCGCGTGCCCGGATTGAAAGGAACTATTGGGCACGAATTGTTGAAAGAGCACATCAGTTACGGCCCCCTCGTGCAACGGTTGCTGGCGAAGTTCAACGTAGGACAGGCGTCGCGCCTGTCTCCAACTAAAAGAGGAAAAGTTAGAGACAGGCGCGACGCCTGTCCTACGGTAAAAGCCTTCGCGCACATCACCGGCGGCGGTTTCGTGGACAACATCCCGCGCGTGCTGCCGAAGTCGCTCGATGTCGTCATCCGCAAAGGCTCGTGGGACATGCTGCCCATCTTCCAGATCATCGAACAGAAGAGCGGCGTGCCGGACGAGGAATTGTATCAAGTCTTCAACATGGGCATCGGCATGGTCGCCATTGTGTCGGCGGACGAGGCGGACGCCGTGCTGAAATTCATCCGCGCGCAAAAGCACAAAGCCTGGCTCATCGGCGAAGTGGTGAAAGGCAAGGGCGCGGCACGGTTTGTGTGAGTTTGGCCACGAACAACCCGACTTTGTCATGAATGACTCCGTATCCAGAATTAAGGCACACGTAATCATCAGCCATCATTGGTTCTTGGTTTTAAGTATCGTCGCCCTATTGGGCTTTAGCCTTCCCTCGATGGCGGGCCTGACAATTGGAATTTACAATAACGACGCATGGTTCGTGGCCAGCGATAGCATGGTGACCTACATAGCAAACGACGGAACTGAAAAAACATATATCGGACGGAAAGTTTTTCAGACTTCAGATAGTCACTGTGTTTCTATTGCAAATAATTATGGTGGTTTTGTGAGGGCGACGAATACGGGAAAAATCTCACTATCATAATCGGCTCCGGATGTATTTGCATGAAACTCCTCGTCATCGGTTCAGGCGGACACGAGCACGCGCTGGTTTGGAAACGGCTACTCGCGTTGGTTGGCTCGCTGGTGTTCTTAGCGATGCCGTTCGCTGGTCTTGCCGCCGAAACCAATTCGCCCGACATTTTGGCCAACCTCCGCCCGGAGCATCCGCGCCTGATTCTCACCGCCAGCGACTGGAACGATCTCCGCACCCGGCGCACGAACGACACCGAGCTTTCCGCGATTCTCACCAAAGCCGTGACCGGCGCGCGGCAGTTGTTGAACACGCCGCCGGTGATTTATCAGAAACAAGGCAAGCGGCTGCTGGCCGTGTCGCGCGAGGCACTGCGGCGCATCGAGCTTTGCAGCTTCGCCTACCGGTTGACCGGCGAAAAAGTTTTCCTCGACCGCGCCCAGAAGGAGATGCTCACCGTGGTCGCCTTCAAAGACTGGAATCCATCACACTTCCTGGACACCGCCGAGATGACCGCCGGGCTGGCCTTGGGGTATGACTGGCTGTTCGCCGACCTGCCGGTATCCGTGCGTGGCACCATCCGCAAGGCCATCGTCGAGAAAGGTCTCAACCCGGCGTTCGACCTTAACGGCCATTGGAACGGGTGGCAGCGCAGTGAGAACAACTGGAATCAGGTTTGTTTCGGCGGCCTCACGCTCGGCGCGCTGGCCATCGCGGATGAAAACCCCGAACTCGCGCGCAAGTTTCTGACGCTCGCCCGCAGTGGCAATCTGAACGGCCTCAAACCCTACGCGCCGGACGGCATTTATCCCGAAGGGCCGGGCTACTGGAATTACGGCACGACGTATCAGGTGCTGATGCTTTCCGCGCTGCAAACCGCGCTGGGCACGGATTGGGGGCTGGCCCGCCAACCGGGATTCCTGCCGAGCGCCGCCGCGCTGCTCACTCAGATCGGGCCGACCGGCCGGCCGTTCAATTTTGCCGACGGCCACGACAGCGTGGCGTTTTACCCGACGCTGTATTGGTTCGCGCAGACCTTGCGGCAACCGGAATTGGTCGGTTTCCAAAATGAACAACTCCAAACCCGCCTCACCGCGCCGCCGTCGCGCCGGACGGTGGATGCATTTTTCCCGCTGCTCGCCATCTGGACGCGCGGGTTGCCGGAGCAAATTTTCCCGCCGGCACTGCCGTTGGCTTGGCACGGGGACGGCCACAACCCGGTCGGCGTTTTCCGCAGTTCGTGGACCGATTCCAACGCGCTGTTTCTCGCGTTCAAAGGCGGCACGGCGAGTGCAAACCACGCGCACATGGACGCCGGATCGTTTGTGCTGGAGGCCGATGGCGTGCGCTGGGCGTGCGACCTCGGGCCGCAGGATTATTACTCCATCGAATCCAAGGGATGGAATTTGTTCAAGCGGACCCAGGACAGTGATCGCTGGCGAGTTTACCGGTTGAACAATTTCAGCCACAACACGCTCACCTTGGGTGGCCAATTGCACACCATGACCGGCGACGCGCGGATTACGGCGTTCACCACCAATTCCGCCACGGTGAACCTCTCGGAAATCTTCGCCGGCCAGGCCGTCCGGGTGATCCGAAGTTTCGCGACGGGCGCCAACCGGTCCGTGCTCATCCACGACGAGGTTGGGGGTGCCAAACCCGGTTTGTCTGTTCGCTGGCAGATGGTCACGCACGCCGACATCCAGCTCGAAAAAGGGGCGGCCGTACTTCGTCAGGATGGGCAGGTATTGAGTGCGCAGATCATTTCGCCCGCCGGCGCAAGGTTTGAGATTGGCAGCGCCCAGCCTCCCCAGGATGGCGTCAACCAATCCAATCCCAACACGCGCCTCCTGACCTTGAATACCTCTGTGCCAGCTTCCGGAAATCTCACGCTCGAAATCAAGCTCCAGCCCGGGCTGGCCCGAGGCCGGTGAAACTTGTTTCGTCGCTCGCCAATTCTTGCTTCAATGCGCGCGGATGAAACTTCTCGGCATCGGTTCCGGCGGACGCGAGCACGCGCCGTTTTGGAAACTGGCGCAGTCGCCGCGCGTCGCCGATGACCGCAGATTGGAAAAATTATCGCTCGTTCTGCGCCACCGGCTTTCCTGACGTTGCCGGCACGGACGTTGTTGCCGCAGACGAGAGGTTGGTTGTTTTCAGTGCGGCAAGGTAATCCCCCAAGGCGCGGATTTCATTTGTTGTGCCGACCAGTGGCGGCATGTAGGCGCGATAAGTGGAATTGGTGCTGTAATCGTGCAGGAGGTTCAGGAAGCTGCCGATGGCTTCGCGGTTGCGCTCCGCCAACAAATTTTTCATTGAACGATAAACGTCGCGGGTGTGGCAGGAGGCGCACTGGCTGCGGAACATGGCTTCGCCGATGGCCTTTGCCGATTCGGTATCCGGTCGTCGGCTGATCCAAAGGCTGTGGGCCAGAAAGCTTTGCCCGCGTTTCTCCGCGGTGTCAGCCCGTGGCACGCGAACGCCGTTGGAATACATGTGCCGGCCAATCACGTAAGGTTTGCGCAACATCTCCCGCGCATATTCGCCGGACGCCGTGGCCATGAGTCCCAGCATCAGCACCGCGCACGCATGGCCAAATGCAAATTCCCTCGGCAGCCGCCAGGCAAAGAAATAGACAACGCCCACAATTGTGGCTGACGTCATGATGATGATGAGCGCCGTGCGGGTCACCTGGGTGAACGCGCCGGTGCCGATGGTGTTGACCCCGAGCGAGAGTAACGCCCGCTGGGATTCCGGCACGGCCCACAGATACCAGCCCAGCGCCACCGGCAGCAGCGCGAACGACGGAATCAACCACTTGGCGCTCCACCGAATCAGCTCCGTTTTCAGTTCAGGAAACTTATCGCCGTCAATGCGGCTGTAGCTGACCAACGCCCAGATGCTCGCCAACGAAATGCAGACCAGCGTGCGCATCAGCAGGTTCGGCCAGAAAGTCGGATTGAACAAAGCCTGCCAGAAGTGGCTGGCTTCCCGGCCTGTATTCGCGACCGCAAGCCACGAATCGCCCGGCGTCAGCATGAAAGCGAGAATGCCGTTGATGATGAACAGCGTGAAGAAGGACGCGATGGCGTAGAGCCAGCCGACTTTCAGGTGCAATTCATCCGACACCCGGCCCCACGTGTAATAATAGACCGCCGCTGCGCTCAATTCGATAATGAAGAACACCCACTCCATCGCCCAAGCGAAGACGAAGTTGTGAATCAGCAAACTGGTGGCTTCCGGATTCGCCAGTCCGATGGCAAACCAGATTCCCACGCCCGACACCGCGCCGAACACTCCCGTCAGGATGAGGAAGAATTTCGAATGGGCGCGCAATTTCTCCATCCAATCGCGCCGGCCTTCGCGCAGCGCCTTGCGTTCCGCCACCGGCAGATAAAGCCCGCCGCCCACCGCGAAATGGGAAATCATGACGTGATAAATGGCGATCAAGCCAATGACCCAGCCGCTGCCGATGTGAGGAACGTCCCAGAATGGATAATTCATGGCGTCAAGAAAGTGGTGCGGGTGAAATCATGGTCATTTAATTGCGGCATAACCCCAGAACGTGGTGACGACAAGAATGAGCAGCGCGAACAAACCGAAGTAAGTGGTGTTGCGCGCGCGGCGTCCGGCAGTGGTCGTGGTGTCGTAAAGCGGCACCAACATCCACAGCACCAAACCCAGCGTAAAGGTCAGGATACCTGCCGCCTCGCCAATGGCCGCCAGTTTGCCGCCGAAAATCTTGCCGAAGATTTTCAGCGCCTGAAACGAACTCATGAAATACCATTCGGGATGAATGTTATTCGGCGCCGGCTTGAGCGGATCGGCCTGGTTGCCCAGGTCCCACGGGAACATGGACGCCAGCAAGGCCAGCACATTCAGCGCGATGAGCCACATCGCGAAATCCTTGACCAAAAAATTCGGGAAGAACGGCATGCTTTTCCGTTCGCTGACCGGTTTGGTTTCTTCACTGGACGGAACGGCATTGCCGTGCTTTTGCACGAGCCAGAGGTGAAAACCCAACAGCGGCAGGAAAATCGCAGGTAAAACCACCACATGCAGGGCAAAGAAACGTTGCACTGTGAATTCGTTCACCTCCGCCCCGCCGCGAACCAGCGCCGCCATCTTCGCGCCGATCACTGGAAACGTCGCTGGAATTTCCAAACCGACCTTGGTCGCGAAGTAGGCCAGTTCGTTCATCGGCAGCAGATAACCGCTGAAGCCAAAGACCATCGTGAGGAGCAGCAGCGCGACGCCGCTCCACCAGCCGAGTTCGCGCGGGTTGCGGTAGGCCCTCATGAAAAAGACCGAGAACATGTGGACGAAGATGGCCGCGATCATCAGGTTGCCCGCCCACGAATGCGCCGAGCGGATCAGCCAGCCGAAGTTGATGTCGAAGGTGATTTGGCGAACCGACTCGTAAGCCTCCGGGCCGGGGCGGTAATACAACAGCAGCAACACCCCGGTGAACGCCTGCACCAGAAAAAAGAACATGGACAAGCCGCCCCAGTAATACCAGAACGTGTGTTTGTGGACCGGCACCGTTTTCTTTTTGGCAAAATCAAAAATCTCCTGAAGCCCGAGACGCTCGTCCAGCCAGGTGCAAAGTGTTGTCTTGTCTGCCTTCATGATCTTGCCGTCAGGTGCGGGAAACCAACACGCCCGTGCCGGTGACATTGACCTTGTATCGCGTCAGCGGCTTGGGCGGCGGCCCGCTGATGTTGGCGCCGGTGTTCGGGTCATACGTTCCGCCGTGGCACGCGCAGTGAATGATGTTTTGCTCCGGCAGATATTGCACCGTGCAGCCAAGGTGCGTGCAGACGGCGGTCAACGCGATCCACGATCCGTCTGGATGATGAATCAGCATGGTGGGTTTGGAACCGAACTTGAACATGAGCACGGAACCTTTCGGCAAAGTCTGCGCGTCCCGCAATGTCATTTCGGTCACCGCCGCCGCTGCGGCCGATTTTTCGACCGGCCAGGCGAGATAACGATAGACCGGATATCCGATGGCCGCCGCGTAACAGGTACCCACAGCGCCCAGCGCCAGCCGGACAAACGTGCGCCGGTTCAGCATGTCCGGCGACGGGGTGAGCGGACAGTCGTTTGGTTGTGCTTCGTTCATGATGTCACTCTTTCCGAAACCGTTTTGGCCCGCACCATCACGGAAATGAGCCAACCCAACACACCCAACCCGATCACGAACAGCACCAGAAAAAGACCCACCACCGACCAGTTCGTGACCACCACACGATCCCAGACATCGTAATTGGACAAGCCGAGCGTCAGGTCGCGGATGCCATCGCGATAAAGCGTCATGCAGGCGATGCTGAGAAATCCCACCGAAGCCGCGAGCCAACCGGCAAAAGCCGTTGCCGGCTTGGCCAAGGCAGACCACGCGGCAACCCCCAAAATCAGAGCGGCAAGGGAGAGCCAGCCAAACCCGGAAGTCTTATAAACCAAGTTCGCGGCCAGGCCAGCTCTCACAGCTTCGGGTTGCGCATTGAAAACGAAGAAGGCCATCACGGTTTGCGCGACAATCATCACCAGCGCCAGACGACCGCCGTTTGCCGCGAGGTAATTCCGCACTTGGGATTCGATTTGTTTTCGTCCCGCCAGCCAGATCATCCAGAGGCCCGTCGCGGTCAGTCCGCCCGCCAGCATGAACAGCCAGCGCGGGGTTATCGTCGGGTCGTCCGTCGGCAGCCACACGCCCAAGGCGGATTTGGAATACATCTGATTCCAAACGCCGGGCCGCAGCATCAACGTCATGTTCGACGTGTAAATTCTGGCGATGACTTCGGCCAGTACCCACGCCGCCAGTCCAAACCCCCAGGCAGATTTGCCGGCCTCAGCCCGCGCGGCAAAACGGTAGAGCAGCCAGTAGCAAATCGTCAGCAACACGACGACCGAAATCCACCACAGTCCGATCAGCACGCTGCTGGTGTAGAGCGCCCGGCCGTAGAGCACCTGGGCAAACAACAGCGGCGGCACACCCAGATTGATCACAAACGTCATCACCACCGGCAATCGCCGGGCGATGGAAAAAGCGGCGCGCAGTTGCTGGCTGGAAGCAGGAGCGCCGCGATTACTGCTGCCGCGGAAATTCAGCCACGCGGCGACGATGATGCCGCCCAGCATCATTTCCACCGCCGTGAAATGCAGCGCCAGTGTAAGAATGTGCAGCGCCTTAAACAGCCAGACCGGTGCGGGTAATGGAATGGGATCAACGGCAGGAAATAAGTTCATGCGCTCAATCGTCTGAAGAAAATACCGGTGTGTTCAGGACTTTCCCGGCAGGGGAAAACCGCCCGGACTGCGTCGCAATCCATGTGGCGCTCCAACAAACCAGCCGGGACTTCATGAAATCAGGCGGAACTATGCAACACCTCCCGTTGGTGCGCAAATTGTTTTCAAACAGGTTAAAACGCGAGTCACACAAAACTCTTCCCTGAATCCCCCTGCTCCTGTTTCAATCCCTAGGCATGAAGCTTCTTATCATCGGTTCAGGTGGACGCGAGCACGCGCTGGTTTGGAAACTGGCGCAGTCGCCGCACGTCACCGGATTATGGTGCGCCCCGGGAAACGCCGGCATCGCGCAGGAACGCCTCGCCAAGAACGGCGCGCTCGTCGAGGGCGTGAACATCAGCGCGGAGGATTTGCCCGGGTTGCTCACGTTCGCGCAGGAGAAGAAGGCCGACCTCACCATCGTTGGGCCGGACAATCCGCTCGCGCTCGGCATCGTGGATTTGTTTCAGGCGAACGGTTTGAAAATTTGGGGCGTGAACCAGAAGGCGGCGCAGTTCGAGTCCTCGAAAGTTTTTTCCCAGCAGTTCATGGAGAAATACGGCATCCCGACCGCCCGGGCCGGCGCGTTTGTTGATTTCCCGTCGGCATCCCGCTTCACTGCCTCGCTGGGCGGACGTTGCGCGGTAAAGGCGGACGGCCTCGCGCTCGGCAAAGGCGTGCTCATCTGCCGCGACATGGCGCAAGCCGACGCCGCCATCGAAGAGATTCTCGTCAAGAAAGCGTTCGGCGCGGCCGGCGGGAAGATCGTCATTCAAGAACTCCTTGAAGGCATGGAAATCTCACTTCATGCCTTGTGCGACGGGAAGACGGCGAGGCTTTTCCCCACATCGCAAGATCACAAGCGCGCACTCGATGGCGATCAGGGCTTGAACACTGGCGGCATGGGCACGTATTCGCCCACGCCGTTTCTGACCGGCGCGCAACTCGCCGACACGGGCCAGAAAATTCTCGATCCCTTCATGCGCGGTTGTGCGGCGGAGGGCATTGATTATCGCGGTATTTTGTATCCCGGCGTCATGCTCACGAAGAGCGGGCCGAAAGTTTTGGAGTTCAACGCGCGGTTTGGCGATCCGGAAACGCAGGTTTATCTGACGCGGTTGGAGAATGACCTGGTCGAACTGCTCGACGCCAGCGTGAGCGGCACGCTCGCCAAGATGGAATTAAAATGGAGTCCGCTCGCAAGCGTGTGCGTGGTGATGGCAAGCGGGGGTTATCCCGGCAATTATCCGAAAGGCAAAGTTATCGCCGGCCTCGAAGCGGCCAACGCGCTACCACACACAAAAGTTTTCCACGCCGGCACGGCGAAGTCCGGCGATGAAATCGTCACCAGTGGTGGGCGCGTCCTCGGCGTGACGGCGCTCGGCAAGGATTTGAAGAGCGCGCAAGCCGCCGCCTACGCTGCCGTGGAGAAAATCCATTTCGACGGCGCGCATCTCCGCCGCGACATCGCCGCGAAAGCGATGCGGTGAATTGAACTCGAACTCCGCAGTTCGGACCACGGATTTCAGGCCAACCTGTCGCGCGAAGCCTCGACTCCCAACCGGTTGGTCATCGGCCCAACCAGTGCGGCAGGAACGTGGTCAAGGCGGGCCAATAGGTGATCAACAGCAGGCCGACGAGGATGACGCATTGCATCGGGATGACGGCGCGCGAAACTTGCAGGACCGGTTTTCCAAAACGGTAGGAGGAGAGAAAGATGTTGATGCCGGCAGTCGGGGTCAACAGCCCCAGTTCCATGTTCGCCAGGAAAATAATTCCCAGGTGAATCGGATCAACCCCGTAAGCCAATCCCAGCGGCACGATGATCGGGACCACCACGACAATCGCCGAGAACATGTCCATCACGCAGCCCACCACCAGCAGGCACACGTTGAGCGCAAGCAGAAACGCATACTTTGAATGGACCGTGCCCGTGACCCA